>JBCDEB010000036.1:0-49337 GCA_039180005.1 Cyanobacteria bacterium P01_G01_bin.54
GCGGAGTCGAAGTACATCTTGCCCGCCACCCGGATCAGCCTTCGCTTTCTGTGTTCATACAATCCGGATTCAGTCTGAGGGGGCAATCTCCCCCTCAGCGGGAGGTGTCGGGGGGCTGGACCCCTGACAACCGGGTTTGGCATCGAGATTTCAAGGTTTTGAGGAAGGCGATCGCTCAATGTTCCATCTCCAAAACCTCACGATTCGACTTTCGCCAATCGCTCTAGCCGTAACTGATGCTGCGGGCTAAAGAGCACCAGAAAGCCCAAAAGAATAATACCCATGCAGGCCAGAGCTGTCCCTGCCGCGATGGTGAAATAAATCACGATTTGGTAGCGTACGGCGCTGGTCGGGGCGACACCTGCCAAGATTTGACCAGTCATCAGGCCAGGAAGGCTGACCAGCCCCAGAACCATCATTGAGTTAATGGTAGGGATCATCCCTGTGCGCAGGGCTTCTTTAATGGTGTCATTGGCCGCTTCCCAACGGGTTGCTCCTAAGGCAAGTAGCGACTCAATTTGCGATCGCCGCGCCACCAAGTCTTCCATCAGCCGATCCAACGCCAGAGACGTCCCCGTAAGGGCATTTCCCAGTACCATCCCTAAAAAGGGAATCACATATTGTGGGTTGTACCAGGGGTCAATATGAATAATTCCCACCACCAGTAGACCCGTTACAATGGTGCTCGCGGCGAGGATGGAAACCAGACTGTTCCAGTAGATGGACGGAAAGCGACGACGGGTGCGATTAACCGAGGCATTACCGGCGATCGTGGTCATCATCAGCACTAAACCCAGCACCCAAAAGGGATTATCCAAGGCAAAAACCCAACCGAGGATATAGCCCACCAACAGGAGTTGGATAACCATCCGTAGGGCCGCAATTCCTAAGCGTTTGGCCAAGCCCAAACGTAGACTGAGCGAAAGGATTATATTGATCAAAATCAGGGTCGCAGCGAGGGCGAGTTGCCCGTTGCTAATTGGCAGATAAAAGCTATCCATATGTTGGAAAAGTTGGAATTCGGAATTCAGAAGTCGGAATTTTGACGGTTGATTGTGTCGTTTTGTCGTAAAGCGATTTGGCGCATTGTAACGCGCTCGAGCTGAGCGGGGTCATGGCTTGTCCAGATGCAAGCATGATCAGAACTACGCTGTTGCCATTGATGAAGTAATGCTTCGAGTTGCTGAGTGGCTGTGTTATCGAGAGAGGCGGTGGGTTCATCGAGGAGCAAGACCTGAGGATCAAGCTGGAGCGATCGCAAACAAGCCACAATCTGTTGTTCTCCACCCGAGAGTTGTTCCACTGAACGAGTTAAAAACGTTTCTGTCCGACCCAAAAGGGACAGATAGTTGAGGATTTGAGCGCGATCGTAGGTCTTATGGCGATGAACCTTGAGCCGATAAATCTGCTGCAAATTAGACTCAACCGTTCCCTCCAATAAGGCAGGTTTTTGATGTAAATAGGTGACCTGAGTGCGAAATCCAGGCATATCCAAATCGCTGAGAGGCTGTCCTTGAAAGAGAATTTCACCGGCCTGGATCGGGTCTAGTCCAGCTAATGCTCTGAGCAGTAGACTCTTTCCTGCCCCCGATGGTCCAACCACAGCCAGACGATCGCCCGCATTCACTTCAAAACTCACCGCCTGCCAAACCCAATGGTCTTGAAACCGTCGTCCCAGGTTCACCACAGACAAAATGGGGGCAGATGGGGTTGCGATCACTTTGATTCGGTCTTTTTGGGAGGTATCTTGCACAATTTTCCCCTGCCCTCACTAAAGGTTCTCGCTCTAAGACTAGGCGATAATGCAGACCTTGTAATGATTTTTAAGGTTGACCTAACTCGCTGGCGATCGCGGGGCGATGAGTGTAGCGGTTGTTACGGTGCAAGTTGCCATTGCTCCAAAAAACTCCCACCCTCCGGCAAGCCATATTCTGGATTGCGCAATTGGAAGGATGAGGGGAGAGAAGTTCTCTCATGCCATGCCTCTGCCGTGGCACGTATCGTTCGCAGCTCTGCTTCCAGGTCACAGTAAACCCCGGCGCTAAAGATATTGATGGGCCCATAAAGCGGCCTGAGTGCGATCGCGCACATCTAGCTGACAAAAGATATTCGTGAGATGATTCTTGATCGTGCCTTCCGTTAAATTCAGCGTTGTTGCGATTTCTCGATTACTTTTCCCCTGTCCTAACAGCTTCAGAATGTCCAACTCTCGCTGATTAAATTGAGTATGATACTCTGGTTTTTCACGTTCGGGCTGGGGCGGCAATTGCGAAAATACCTTGGGAGCAATGGTGGGGCCGAGTTGGCTATACCCCTGATGTAAGCTACGAATGGCGGCTGCCACCTTAGGGGCAGGAGTGCTTTTGAGCAAATATCCCAAGGCTCCCGCCTGCAAAGACTGGAACACAGATTCATCATCATCAAAAGTGGTTAACACCAAAATCCGCATCCAGGGATAGCGGGTATGGATGGCTCGGGTGGCTTGTACACCATTGCAGAGGGGCATCCGCACATCCATCAAGATAATGTCCGGTTGCAGGGTCTCTGTCAGGGCGATCGCTTCTTCCCCATGATTAGCCTCGCCCACCACCTCAAGATCCGCTTCCAGAGACAACAATGCCGCCAGTCCTTGCCGAAAAATCGGTTGATCATCGGCCAATAGTAATCGAATCATCGCGGTACCTCAAGCTGAATTCGAGTGCCTTTTCCTGGCGTACTTTCTAATTGTATTGTCCCACCGATGAGTTGAATGCGCTCTTGCATTCCCCGGATACCAAAACCTTGGGTTGATTGTGTTATATCAAAGCCCATACCATCATCTTCTAACTCTAGGATAACTGCATCGTCAGAAGCATATCCCTTGAGTTTAATTCCTTGAGCCTGACTGTGTTTGCGGATATTTTCTAAGCCTTCTTTGAGCACACAGTACAGTTGGTGATTGGTTTGTAGGGGCAGTTGCGGCAAGTCTATTTTGCTTTTGACCGTTATTGTAGGATTAGAGATAAACACTTCTAGCAATTGGGGTAAAGCCTTATTGAGATCAAAGGTTTCTGCTCGCATTGTAGCGACGGCCCGACGCACCTCTTGTATGGATTGACTGGCGAGCAGCTTAGCCGTGTCTAAGGCAGGTTGAATCTTGTCAGACCTTTGTTGTTGGTAAAGTCGTTGCGCCAGTTCCAACTGTACATCCAGGGAGGTTAGAGTATGCCCCAGCGAATCATGAATATCGCGAGCGATACGGGCACGCTCTAAATCTGCGGCTAGCAATTCCACTTCTTGCGTTAGAGCGATCGCTTTCTGACGACTTTTATACTCCGCGACCAGCGTCAAACAGAGAATAATAATAAATACGCTCATTGAAATATGGATGACAAGATTATTGAGAAGCCGATCTGTAAGCAACACATGGGGAGCCTCCTGGATAAGCTGTAGATTCTCTTCAAGCCAAGCCATTTGCTCTTCAACTGAATTCAAGATTTCATTGAGAAGAAGATTTTTAAACCAAAATGCTATACCGAGATGCCAGGATATTGTCGTTAAAATAGCTGCAATGATTACATCTCTACGGCGTAGCAAAAAACAGCTTTTAGCTAGATACAAAAAAACAACGATATCCAATCCTACACCCGTAAAGATACGTGTTAGCAGTAAACAGAAAATTCCAACAAAAATATAGACTCGCCGCTTCCAAATGGGCTGACGAATTGGGAAAAAGAAACTTAAAACAGCCAAGACGCCAAACACCCCAATAATCAGATAAGCACCACTATCAGGTTCATAGGGAATCGATGGATGCAGAATGGGAAACAGCAGCCTCAGCGCTAGCATGATCAGGAGTGCCCATTCCACATAGCGTAGGATTTTGGGAATTGCAGGATGAAGGGTGGAAATCTGAGGCGTTGTCCGAGCTGGCATCAGCTTGCCGATGGAAAGGATTGCTTCTACAGTTTATGGAAGTGATGGGGCAATTTCCATGACAAACGTCATTTATCTCGATGACCTGCCGCTATGGTGAGTTGGATATTGCCCGTTTAATGTTGAACCAGACAGGACTGATGTCGTTGAATAATGTTGGTTTTAGCCACTAAGTACGTCAGTTCCAGCACCGTTATTTTCAGAAAATAGGATTTGTCATGAAACAACTTCAGCTTGGTGTCGGTTTGATCATGTCGCTTAGTTTGATGGGCTTGAATGTTAACAATCCAGCACTGCCGCTCACGACCCAGACCGCCAGCGCGGCCGAAGGTCAAACGTCGCCCCCTCAGACTGCACCACCGTTGATCCAGCGGGAACTCTTCTTTGGCGATCCAGAGATTACGGGTGCGCAACTTTCCCCCGACGGTCAGTTTCTCGCCTTTCAAAAGCCCCTAGACGGCGTGATCAATGTCTGGGTAAAGGGCATTGATGAACCCATGGCGGCAGCCCGCCCCGTCACGGCTGATGCCCAAAGCCCAATCATTGCTTACTTCTGGAGCGCCGATGGTCGCTATATTCTCTACATCCAGGATAAAGGAGGCAATGAGAATTTCCATGTTTATGCAGTGGAAGCGAACTCGTTGGGTGACACCATTCCAGCGGCTCGTAATTTAACTCCTATCGACGGTGTTGCAGCGCGAATCTATGGGGTTCCCAAACAAACACCAAACCAAATTATTGTAGGTTTTAATGATCGCGACCCACGCTTCCATGATATCTACCGTGTTGATCTCACCACCGGCGAGCGGACGCTACTGCTACAGAATGACGAGCAAATTGGCCTTTGGATTACGGATTTAGCGGGTAATGTGCGTCTCGCCTATCGCCAGACGCTAGAGCACGGCAATGAAATTTTGGCAGTGGGCGACGATGGATTGACCCCTGTCTATACCTGCCGCATTGAAGAAACCTGTCTGCCGATTCGTTTTCATCCCGATGGCCAACGAGTGTATCTGATCAGCAATCGGGATAGGGATTTAAGCCAATTAGAGCTGTTTGATCTGGATGGCCAAAACAGTCAGGTGGTGGAAACTGATCCGGAAAATCAGGTGGATTTTTTCTTTGCGGTGTTTTCAGAGGCGACCGATGAGTTGATTGCGACGTCCTACATGGGCGATCGCATCCGCATCTATCCCCAAAACGAGAAGATAGCTGCTGATCTCGCCTTTCTTCAGCAACAGCTACCCGACGTTGATCTGGGGCTGCAATCCCTAACGCGGGACGATCGCTTTGCCCTCATTTCAGCTCGAAGTGATGTGAATCCTGAATCCGTTTATCTCTTCGATCGTCAGACTCAAACCCTGGAAAAACTCTACGATGCTCAACCAGAGCTGCCTAGCGAACAGTTGGCTACCATGCAGCCGATTCGCTACACCGCCCGTGATGGTCTGGACATTCCAGCTTATCTGACGCTACCCCAGGGCGTCGACCCGGTGAATCTACCCGTGATTATCCTGCCCCATGGTGGCCCCTGGTCTCGGGATATCTGGGGATATAACCCATTCACCCAATTTCTCGCCAATCGCGGTTACGCTGTGCTCCAACCCAACTTTCGCGGCTCCACTGGCTATGGGAAAGCCTTTCTGGATGCCGGTAACCATGAATGGGGGACAGGCGCAATGCAACATGACCTAACGGATGGCGTGCAATATCTGATTGATGAAGGGATTGCCGATCCGGAGCGTGTTGGCATTTTCGGAGGCTCCTATGGTGGCTATGCCACGCTGGCTGGACTCGCGTTTACACCGGATATTTATGCGGCTGGGGTCTCTTATGTGGGGATATCGAACTTGATTACTTGGTTCGAGTCAACACCGCCCTACTGGGAGACCATCAAAGCGACCCTGACACTGCGGTTAGGAGACCCAGATAATCCGAGCGATCGTGCCCGTCTTGAAGCTCAATCCCCACTATTTTCAGCTGATCAAATCCGGGCTCCGCTGATGGTGATTCAGGGCGCGAACGACCCTCGTGTGAAGCAAGCCGAGTCAGACCAAATTGTGATCGCCTTGCGAGATTTAGACCGGCCCGTGGAATATCTGATTGCCGCCGATGAGGGTCATGGTTTTCGCAGGGAAATTAACTCCCTAGCGATGGCGGCGGCACTGGAGCGATTTTCAGCTGAACATCTGGGCGGACGCTATCAGGCCGAGATGTCTCCAGCGGTACAGGCTCAATTGGAGACCTTAACGGTAGATATTGATACGGTCACGGTCAATCTCGCGAGTGAGCCCGAGATTATTGAGCTCGATCCAGCCATTTACGACCGCTATGTTGGCACTTATCAGCTCCTGCCGAATCTGCAGGTTGTAATTCGAGTTGAGGCTGAACAGCTTGTTGCCCAAGCCACCGGGCAACAAGCAATCAACCTATACCCCATTTCCGAAACAGAATTTGTGGCTCAGGTCGCAGGTATCACCATTCAATTCAACGTCTCAGCAGAAGCCAACGTTCAGGGACTTACGCTTTATCAAGCGGGACAGGAGTTGATTGCGCCAAAAGTGAATTAGGCCGATATAACGTGCCCAATGCTCTCTGGGTGATAAGTCTACGCAGGGAAGCCGAGATGTAATCGGTCATGGTCAGGGCTAGGGGCTGTCATCATTTAGATTTCAAGCTCCGACTCTGACTGGCTTACCGCCCCTTTTCTTGTTTTTGGGGTCGGGCGCTCTATCTGCTCTGCCCACCAAGTCCTGAGCGCTTTTATCGCCCCCATCTCATCCTCTTTTGCTGCCGTCCAAAACGCAGACAACCGCTTCTTCGGAACCGCCGGAAACGTCGGGCTGCGTTCAACCGACCCATCAACCCTCGCATCCAAATCTTCTAGGGGCATCGTGATCTCCTGAATCATCTCGGTTAGGCGTCATGCCCACGGCAAAAGATCCGTCTCGAACCCCAAAAAATCCGACTCAGACACCCAAAAAACGCGTTTTCGACTCAGAATGTATAGAAATGTGTCAATATACTCTCCTAAACTGTGAAGACAGTGGGGCAGTAGTTGCCAAGCCAATGCCAGAGACCAACAATATTCCAACTCAATCCCCAACCCAGTTCCCAGCGCAATCGATCTCAGCACGACCAGACCCCGCCGGGCAGACCTCAGCCGCCTACAGTCGCTGGCGATCGCCGCGTATCCTCTTCATCGCCATCATTATTTCCCTGGCGGGCCTCGGCGGCTTTGGCCTCCAATACCTTACGCGGTCTGTTGAGTCTGCCGACGAACCGGTCGCAGACAATTCTACGGTTACGAGCCGAGCCGTCACCACGCAGGTGGTTGCCGAGCAACTCGTTGAGCAGCGCCTCGAAGCCACGGGGTCGGTCATCGCCGCAGATTTGCTGCCCATCTTACCCCGGACAACAGGCTTGCAGATTCAGCAGGTGCTGGTGGATGAGGGGGAAACGGTCAGCGCCGGCCAGGTGTTGGTGATCTTGGATAGTGCGGTGCTCAAAGCCGAGATTCAGCAACAGGCGGCCGAGGTGGCGATCGCCCGGGCCGCTGTCCAGCAAGAAGAAGCCGCCTGGGAACGGGCTCAGGCCACCCGCGCCGATGCCGAAGCCAACCTGGAACGGTTCCGACAACTCGAAGCAGACGGTGCCGTTAGTGTCCAGGATCTGGGCACCCGCGAGACCACCTTTGCAACGGCCGATAAGGATGTCAGCGTCGCCACCGCCAATATTCAGCGGGCGAAGGCCAATGTCGAGAGTCAGGCGGCCCGGCTCAAACAACTCCAGATTCAACTGGATAAAACCACCGTCCGGGCTCCAGCGGCGGGTCTCATTGCCGAACGCTTTGCCCGGATCGGTGATCTAGCCGCGAGTAATCAGCCCCTGTTTCAGTTGATTCGCGATCGCAGCCTCGAGCTCGAAGTCAATGTACCCGAAACCCAGTTAGCGCTGTTGAGTCCGGGGATGGCGGTGGATATCAGCTCCGCAAACCGTCTCAATCTCAAGTTTCAAGGGCGGCTGAACTTAATTGCGCCGCTGGTTGACCCCGAAACCCGCCAGGCCAAACTCAAGATCAACTTGCCCACGCTGGAGTCGTTGCGAGCGGGGATGTTTCTGCGTGCTTCTTTTGTGGTGGCCAAGCGCGTTGGCATCATGGTGCCCGCCGAAGCCATTGTGCCCCAGCCCGGTGGCGGTAATGTGGTCTATCGCCTGAATTCCGAAAACCGCGCCATTGCCCAGCCCGTCGAACTCGGCGAAGGACTCGCTGGGCAAGCCACCGAGCAAGCCCTTGTGGAAATTCGCGCCGGGCTCAACCCAGGCGATCGTATTGTCACGATCGGGGCCCGGACTCTTAATGATCGGGAGCTGGTCGAGGTGGTCAATCCATGAATTTTTCTGCTGGGTCGATTCGTCGGCCGGTTCCCACCTTGATGGGGTTCATTGTGTTGATCCTCTCCGGATTACTCGCCTTGACGCAGCTGGAGATCGATGAGTCCCCCAACATCGATGTGCCCGTTGCTCAGGTTACGGTATCTCAAGTCGGGGCCAGCCCAACAGAGCTAGAGACCCAAGTCACCAAGATCGTAGAAGATGCGGTCGCCAGCCTGAACAATGTGGATGAGATCAACTCCTTCGTTCGCGATGGACGCTCCCAGACGATCATTCAATTTTTGCTGGAGACCGACACCGATCGCGCCGTTAACGATGTACGCAATGCGATCGCCCAGATCCAGCAAGAGTTACCCGCTGAGGCCGATCCGCCAGTCATTGAACGGTTAACCTTTGCGGGCGACATTATTTTGAGCTACGCGGTGGTTTCCGAACGCCGCTCCCTAGCAGAACTGAGTGAGCTGGTGGATGAGGTGATTGCGCCCGAGCTGCTGAAGGTCGAGGGCGTGGCCCAAGTCGACCGGGTCGGCGGTGTGGATCGCGAAATTCGCGTCAACCTCAATCCCGATCGCCTATTGGCCTATGGCATTACCGCCACCCAGGTCAATGACCAAATCCGGGCCTGGAATACCAACCTCCCGGCAGGACAGTCCACCGTGGCGGGGAGCGATCGTAATATTCGCACCCTCGGTAGTGCCGATAGTGTTGAACGGTTGCGCCGTTATCCCATCGTGCTGCCCAGCGGCACCAGCATTGCCCTAGAGAGCCTGGGCAGCGTTGAGGATGGTCTGGCGGAAGTGCAACGGGAAGCTTTACTCAATCAGGCCACAGACACAGGGGATACGGAAACAGTAGCCCCTGCACCCGTGGCCCCGGAAACCTTGAGCACTGAGACCTTTAGCACTGAAACGGTCAGCCATAACCAGCCCATTGTCGCCTTCTCAGCTTTGCGCAGCACAGGGAGCAGCTTGGTCTCAGTGGAGACCGGGGTGCAAGCGGCAGTCCAGGAACTCACACCCCTGCTCCCCTCAGATGTGCAACTACAACTGCTCTTTACCCGCGCCGTGGATATCCGTGCCTCGTACCAGTCCACGATTAGTGCGCTGGTTTTAGGGTCATTGCTTACGGTGGTGGTGGTGGCCTGCTTTTTGCGGGACTGGCGAGCGACCCTGATTACCGCAACCGCTTTGCCCCTCTCGATCCTGCCCACCTTTTGGGTGATCGAGCAATTGGGCTATACCCTCAACAGCATGACCCTGCTGGGGCTGGCGCTGGCCATGGGCAACCTGGTGGATGATGCCATCTGCATGATTGAAAATATTGACCAGCATCTGAGTCGGGGCAAACCCCCTTTTCAAGCGGCGCTGGATGCCTCCCAGGAAATTGGCCTGGCGGTGATTGCCACCACGGCGACGATTGTGGGGGTCTTTCTACCCGTCGCGTTTATGGATGGTATCCCCGGTCAGTTTTTCCAGCCTTTCGGTATCACCGTGGTGGTGGCCACCCTGTTCTCGACTTTGGTGGCCGTTACCCTGACTCCCATGCTGTCGGCCTATCTATTGCAACCCAAAGTCCAGCCTAGGATGGGTGAGCCGGGTATCGCCGCACCCCGCCCTGAATGGGCTTCCCCGCCTTCCCAGCGTAAATTACAGCCCTACCGCCGCCTCTTAACCTGGTCTCTACACCATCGGCTGCTCACCCTGGCGATCGCCGTGCTGCTCTTTTTCGGCAGCCTGCAACTCGTGCCTTTGATTCCTACGGGTCTGTTTGGCGGCCAGGACTATGGCATTACCAAACTGATTGTTCAGCTTCCGCCGGGTTCTCCCCTTGCCCAGACCCGGCAGATCGTGACCGCGACAGCAGACCGACTTCGCCAAAATCCGAATGTGAAGACTCTGTTTGCCGATCTGCGCGGCAGCGAAGCCGACCTCTTTACAATCTTGATCCCCCGGGAGCAGCGGCAGCTGAGCTTGGAAGAATTTCAAACGGCGATCCGACCCCAATTGCAGCAGGTTCCGGGTGCAACGATTAGTTTTGAGAGTCAGGGCGCTGGGGGAGAAGATAGTGATCTGGTGATTCGCCTCACCAGCAACGATCCTCAGGCCCTCACCGACGTGGCCAATACCCTAGAAGCGCAAATGCGCGAGATTCCAGGGTTAGTGGAATTCACCGCCAGTACCAATTTAGTCAAGCCAGAAATTCGGGTTGAGCCTGACCCAGTGCGGGCGGGGGATTTAGGGGTCTCGGTGCAGAGCATTGCCCGTACCCTGTCCTTGGCCGCCATTGGCGATATTGAAGCCAACCTGGCTAAGTTTGATCTGCCCGATCGCCAAATTCCGATTCGCGTCCAGATTGATCCGGATCGCCGTGACGATCTCAACACCCTGAAAAACCTGCAAATTCCCAACCAAAATGGTCGCCTCGTGCCCCTGACGGCTGTGGCGACGGTGCGCTTGGGCAGTGGCCCGGCAGAAATCGATCGCTTTAATCGCTCTCGGCAAATCACAATTGGTGCCAACCTCGATGGCATCTCTCTGGGCGATGCCTATCAAGCGGTTCAAGCGCTACCGGTTCTGCAAAACCTTCCCCCTGGCGTTGAAGAACAGCCCGCCGGGGATACCAAAATCATGCAGGATATTTTTAGCAGCTTCGCCCAGGCATTGGCGGCTAGCATCCTCTGTATCTATGGGGTGTTGGTGCTACTCTACAACAGTTTTATGCTGCCTGTGACGATCTTGGCCGCCTTACCCCTCTCTGTTGGTGGGGCTTTGCTCGCCTTGCTGATTACCCAAAAGGAGCTGGGTTTGTTTGCTCTGATTGGTATTATCCTGCTGATGGGGTTGGTGACCAAGAATGCGATTTTGCTGGTCGATTGTACCCTGGCTAATCAGCGGCAGGGCCAGCCACAATTTCACGCCCTGGTGACAGCCGGGGTGACACGTCTGCGCCCCATTCTCATGACCACCTTCTCGACGATCGCCGGGATGTTGCCCATTGCCTTTGAGCTGGGGGCTGATGGGGGGGTTCGCAGTCCGATGGCGATCGCCGTCATCGGTGGGTTTACCACCTCAACCCTGCTGACCTTAGTTGTCGTCCCCGTCTTCTTTACCTATATCGAGGGTTACCAAACGCGAATCGCCCAGCGATTTTCGTCCCATCAACCCACGCGATTCAAGCCCGACTCATAAGGAGACGCTAAACTCAAGCGGCTCTCAAGCAAGCGAGCCGTTGCTGATCGAGAGCACGTCATTCTTGCGAAGGGACAGCCGCACTCTATAATGAGAAATATTCTCATTAATGATGCATTTATCTCGGGCTCTACTATGGCAACGCGTTGGGAATTGAAACGCTGGGTAGATTGGCTGAAGCCGGGTAGCCCTGACGATTCACGGCTGTTTCATGCCGACCCAACGGATCTGATTTCAGTGGTGCCGGCCCATCTGGGTGAGGGCTATGTCCAAGAAATCCCGCTGCAAGACAACTTATCCCTGGCGATCCTGAGGTACAAGCTGACCCGTGACTTACTTCTGGATTTCCCCAATGGTCAACCCCATATTGAGTATGAGTTTTTGCTGGGGGGCCCCTTTGCCGGCAACAGTCTCTTTGTTCCGGAGCCCGGCTTTAAACGGTTGGGCATCAAACTCGCCAGGAAAGACGTGTTTAAGGTTGAGTTGATTTTGACCCAATCCACCCTGATTCCCTATATCCAAACCTATGTCGAACACCTATCGTCCCGAGGAAAAGCGGTGGTGGAGCAACTCGCTCAGGCGATGTGTCAGACCTCATTCTCCCAACCCAACCCGAGAATCGAGCAGCTCTTGCAACGCGGGTTTATCCCTGAACCGGATCTGACCTTTGAGTATGCGGTGTCTCAAGAGTTATACGCAAAAACCTTCCTGTTAAGCTACGAAAACCTTGTGCCGATGACACCCGCGATGCAGCAGGTTGTGGGCCAAATTCTGAGTTGTCCCTATCAGGGGAAAATCCGTCGTCTGTATCTCTTGCGCAAAGCCTTGAAGCTGATCGCCCTCCGTCTGGCTGCGATGGTGCAAACCCCATTGAGTCCGGCTGAACTGGATAGCGTTTATCAGGCCGCGACGATTTTAAGCAACCAATGTGCGAACCCACCCTCCATCGAAGTCTTGGCGCGTCAGGCCTATACCAATCGTTCCAAGCTGAATGAAAACTTTCGCAAGGTTTTTAACACCACGCCCTATGGTTTTTTACGGGATTTTCGTCTGTGGCAGGCACGGCGTTTATTGATTACTTCAGACCGATCGATCGCCGAAGTCGCTGCGACTGTAGGTTACAACAATCGCAGCTATTTTGCCACCGCCTTTCGTCAACAGATGGGCATTAACCCGAAAACCTTTCAACTCCAATGCCAAAACTGGCAGTTAGCCAGCGTGCCAGACTGGCATTTGGCGAGTTGAGGTTGTGAGATACTTGTCCTACCAAGCTCACACCGCATCCGGATCAACCCCCAACTCTCGCAACTTCGCCCGTAAAGCCTCCTTCTGCTGCCGCTCCTGCTCAGCCCGTTGCCGCTCCTGCTGCGCCTGTGCCTCCGCCTGCTCTGCCCGTAACCGTTCCTGTTGCTCTCGCTGTGCCGCCACCTTAGCCTGCTGTCGCTCCTGCTCGACCTGAACTTCAGCCCGTTCCGCCCGTTCAAACTCCTGCTCCCTCGGCAGCAACACCAACTGCTCATTCGGAAAATAGAACCGCAACCAATCTGCCTGTTCTTGTAGAATCTTTCCGTACCAAGTTCCCAGCCATAACTCCAGTGAACTACACCAGAGCCACCCTTTGTCATTGGGCTGCAGCGCTACATACTGGCGATTTTGAAGTTCCCAACCTTGTAATGATCGCGGATTGAAGGGATCAAACACAAAATAATGCGATGCTTTAAACGTTTGTTCGTAAATATTCTTTTTAGTGGTCAAGTCAACATTGGCCGTTGACTCCGACATTAACTCCACAATCACATCGGGATGCTTACCCCCTTCCTCCCAAACGACCCAACCCTGGCGCTCTTTTTTGCCGTCTACATTCAACGCCACAAAAAAATCCGGGCCACGGAAATCGCGGTTTTTAATTTGTGCCAGGCTGTAATACACAAACATATTGCCACTGGCATAAAAATCTTCACGGGGTTTAAGGGCTGAATAAACCGACTCGATGAGTAAATTCATCGCTAGGCGATGGCGATTGCTTTCCAAAGGGACTCCATCCTCAAAAACAAGGTCCGTGGGGGGTAACTCCGGAACCCAGACATCAGGTTCATGGGTTATGGACGCAGTGGGCGGAGTCATTGGTTTTTACTCAGTTAGTTTGTTCTCATTGATTATAGCGTGGGATTTGGGGGGTGATGGAGTATGGCGAAAATGTCTCTACCGTTCAAAATCCCTAGAAGACGATCGCCCGCTTCCCTACACTAGCGGGAAATTATTTCGCTTCTTGTCCCATAAACCCTGGCTAGACAACGGTTTGCCCGCTGTCACAGGTGCTTGGTGGGCTGGAGCTTCCGTGAGTGAGGAATCATGACAAAGTTGCAATCCAGGATCAATTTATTAACGGTATTGGCGCTTGTGGGTGGGCAGGCGATCGCCGCCGGACAGGCGCAAGCGCAGGATATCCCCACCGTTCCCTTGACAATTTCAGCGACCCCGAATCAACCGCAACCCGCGACCACCCTAGGAGAATGGCAGGCCCAAATTGACGCAGACGCATCGGTCGTGCAGATTACTGAAATTCGCGTCGAGCCGACTGAGACGGGCTTGCAGGTGAGTTTGGTCGCCGATGGCGTCTTGCTGCCCCCCAGTCAGTCGGTTTCTGGCAATGCCCTGGTGCTGGAATTTGCCAAGGCAACCTTGGCTGAACCGTTGCGAGACTTTGCCCCGATTGAGGGCATTGCCTTGGTGCAGGCAACGGCGCGATCGGGAGATGTTGTGGAGGTGGTGTTCACGGGCAGTGATGCTGTGCCCGTTGTGGAGATTAATGCCAATGCGACCGGCTTGGTGCTGGGCGTAACGCCTGGCGTGGCTCAAGCCGGGACAGAAGACGACGCGATTCGGATTTTGGTCACGGGCGAAGAAAATGACTACACCGTGCCCAATGTCTCCACTGGAACCCGTACCGACACCCCCCTGCGGGATATTCCCCAATCGATTCAGGTGGTGCCCCAGGCGCTTCTAGACGATCAAGGAGTCATTGAGCTCAGTGATGCTCTGCGTAATGTCAGTGGTGCCAACGTCTCGACCAACGATGCTCGTGGCAAACGCTTTACCTTACGGGGCTTTAATGATGCCTCGATCTTGCGGGATGGTGTCCGAATTAGTAATGGCCGTAACATCAATACGGGGGTTTTAGAATTATCGAATATTGAGCAGATTGAAGTGCTTAAAGGCCCCGCCTCCATTCTCTTTGGCCAAATTGAGCCGGGGGGCGCGATCAATTTGGTCAGCGAGCGCCCTTTGAGCGAACCTACCTATGAACTGGGTTTCAAAGTGGGCAACCGGGGCTTAGTGGAACCGAGCTTCGATTTTACTGGGCCCCTCAGCGCGGATGGTCGGGTGCTCTATCGCATTAATGGCACTTATCGCAATCAGGAATATTACCACCGCGATTTTAATCAACCCACCGAGCGCTACTTTATTGCCCCGATGATTACCTGGGAAATTAGCGACAACACCGACTTGCTGCTAGAGCTGGAACTACGCGACACGGAACGCCCCAATGATTTTGGCTTGGTGGCTGTGGGGGATGGCGTCGCCCCGATTCCCTTCAATCGGGCCCTAGAAGATCCAGATTTGCTCAGTAGCGTTGAGACCAATCGGATGGGCTACCAGTTTGAGCATCGGTTTAATGAAGATTGGAAAATCCGTAATTCCTATTACTACTACACCTTTGAGAACACGTACTTTAGCAATGTTGCCGGGAGGTTAGGGTTATCGGTTTTTGATGAAACAACGGGGACGCTGCGGAGTATTCTGTCCCTGGTTACCCAGGCATCAACGTTTTCAGAACTGCAAACCAATGTGGTAGGAAACTTTAAAACGGGTGATATTGAGCATACTCTCTTAGCGGGAGTGGATTTTTTCCGTTCCCAAACTGATACTGAAGTCTTCGTTAATTTACCCTTGTTCAACTTGAATACACTGGATATTTATAACCCAGACTATGAGAGTCTGGAATCGGTTGACTTTAGCGATCCAGCAAACGTATCCCGCACGTTTGCCAATGGACGGGCCGATAGTTGGGGTTTTTACATCCAGGATCAGATCAAACTTTTGGACAATCTGATTGTGTTAGCGGGGTTACGCTATGACATCGTTGACCAAGAAAGTTTCCAATTCACGCCATTCGGCGAAGCCCAGAGTCGCAGTGACAGCGACGCCGTTACTCCCCGTTTTGGTTTGGTTTATCAACCGACAGAAGAGATTTCCCTGTATGGCAGTTATAGTCGCTCCTTTTCACCCAACACAGCAACCACAGTGAATGGTGATATTTTGGAGCCGGAGCGGGGTGAACAAATTGAGGTGGGGGTACGGGCAGAACTCCTAGACGGTGATTTGGTCGCCAACCTGGCATTCTTTGAGATTGATAAAACCAATGTCGCCGTCTCTGACCCTGATAATGCCAACTTCTTTATTGCCTCGGGTGGGCAACGTAGCCGGGGCGTTGAACTAGATATCATTGGTGAAATCATGCCGGGCTGGACGGTCTCGGCGAACTACGCCAATATCGATGCGACAGTTACTGCTAGTGATGATGGCACCACGGGTAATCGCCTGTTTAATGTGCCAGAGCATAACCTGAATTTCTGGACAAACTATGAAATTCAATCGGGCTCTCTAGAAGGGCTGAGTTTGGGTCTGGGCTTTAACTTTGTGGATGAGCGGTTTGGCAATTTAGATAATGACTTTACGGTGGATAGTTATTTTCTGACCAATGCGGCGATCGCCTACCAACGCGACAACTGGAAAGCGGCGCTGAATTTCCGCAACCTTTTTGATATTACCTATATCGGTGGGGTTGCCAATAGCCGAGAATCTAGCATTAGCCCTGGAGAGGGGCTAACGGTGATTGGCTCTTTTTCGATTACGTTCTGACACGGTTGTGTGCCCTAAAAATAGAATCTGCGATGCGGGAGGGTTTTAAACCCTCCCCTATATTAAATTTTTGGAATTGATGATGCGGATTCAATATCAAACTGTTGCTGCAAAATAGTTCATTTAGAGCGAGCATGTTAAGGCAGTTTGAAGCTATTATGCGAGAGATTAGCTGCCATTGAGCTGGAACATTGAGGATAAAACAAAAGATAAAATCTGATCCCAAGCGCCGGACTTCGACACGCTCAGTCCTCATCCTTGGTTTATCTTTAGCCTCACTTTACGAAATTGATATAACCTCCTTGAGATATCGTTGCTCACAGGTAGGGGTGACAGGCATTGGGGCATCGATTAGGAGCAAAGGCATGCGGACTTTTTTGATTATCTGGCTGGGACAATTTGCCTCGCTGCTAGGGTCTGAAATGACTAATTTTGCCATTACGATTTGGGCTTGGGAGGTCACGGGCCAGGCGACACTATTGGCGATGATTACTGTGGCCGTGCAAATTCCCAGATTACTCATTTCGCCGTTTGCTGGGGTTTGGGTAGATCGGTTGAATCGTAAGGTATTAATGGTTCTTGGCGATACGATCGCCGGACTCTCAACGATTGTCCTGCTGGCCTTATTCCTCACCGATCAGCTCCAAATTTGGCATCTTTATATCTCTGGGGCGATCAATGGTCTATTTGGCTATATCCAGGGGTTAGCCTATTCCACATCCTTGTCACTGATGGTTGCGGACAAACATTACACGCGGATCTCGGCATTTCAGTCTCTTCGGCTCTCTAGTAGCTATGTGATCGTGCCCGTCATTGCTGGCGCTGTCTATGCGGTTACGGGTCTAAGCGGTATTCTCACGATTGACTTGGTCACCTTTGGGGTGGCGATCGCCACCCTCATTTTTATCACGATTCCTCAACCCTCTCAACCTTCTTCGCTAGACGTTTCCCAGAAAGGTTGGCAACAGCTAATGTTTGGCTTTCAGTATTTGTGGCAGCGTCTGAACCTCAGGGTCTTTTTAAGCTTTTTTATGGTGATCAATTTTGTTGCTAGCCTGAGTTTTTCCATTTTACCGGCGATGATTTTAGCCCGTCTCGGTAATGACTCCACACTGTTGGGAACGATGCTGTCCTGTTTTGGCATCGGTGGGGTTTTAGGGGGATTAACCCTGAGTCTTTGGGGTGGGCCCAAACGACGGATTCATGGGATTCTTATTTTCTTTTCGATGTGGCAATTGGGTCTCGTGGTGCTGGCGATGACACAAAACATTGCAGCGATATGGGCCATCACCATTGTCTGTGGATTTTGTGCACCGTTTCCGGGCAGTTGCGCTCAGGCGATCTGGCGCTCTCAAGTTGAGCCTGGGGTACAGGGGCGGGTGTTTGCCACGCGATTTTTGTTAACTCAGGTCGTCACACCGTTGGGGGGAGCGATCGCCGGCCCGTTGGCAGATTATGTTTTTGAACCCGCAATGCAGACTGGAACGCCCCTGGCGCTGGCTTTGGGCAATCTCTTTGGTAGTGGCATCGGGGCGGGGATGTCTGTGCAGGTGGCGCTGTTTGCCAGTTGTGGAGTGGTCGTAACTTTAGGTGGATATGCGATCCGCCAGCTCAGATGGATTGAGAGTTGTGATTCATTAAATTGAAATCAAAAAATAGGAATCATACCAACAAGTCATGCCTATTGATTCCGTCTCTTGTGACCTTCAAATTCAGATGTATTGACTCGGAACAACCCCAAATTTTTTCCGAAACGCCCGAATAAACGAGCTGCGACTTGCATAGCCCACGGCTCTAGCCACTTCACTAACAGACCGATTTTGCTCGCGTAACATTTGTCCTGCCTGTTCTAGGCGATGCTGTTGTAGATAGCCAAAAGCAGTGGTGCCAAATACATGACGAAAACCAATTTTGAGTTTGTAGTCGTTCAAACTCACTTCATGGGCAAGTTCGAGGAGTGATGGTGGATTTTTAAAGCGATCGCACAGAATCTGTCGAGCCTGATAAATACAGTCAATATCATCCGGTTTTAGTTTGGGATGGAGTGATTTTTTGTTCATAACGACTTAAAAGATGGATATGTCACGATAACGACATGCTTTAATGCTCAATCGCAAGAAGAAATCTCTTCCCCAACCCTTCTGCCAATGGGGAATAAAAGTTTTTTTTCCTTGGTAAAGAGTTGGGTGAAGAGTGAAGTGATTTTCAAAGCGTGGGCATGACTGATTTTTAGGAAAAATTTAATCATTTCCTTGATACGCTTGTTGAAATATTCTATTTGAATTCAACAATAAAAATCTTCGCGAAACGGACTTTTTTCTTCGCGAAACGGACTTTTTTGAGGAGACAGTGTATGGATCAAAGTCGCCATGCTAGGGTTTAACGTTCTAAAGCTGACGGATCGTGGGATCAAGCTGT
Organism: Cyanobacteria bacterium P01_G01_bin.54; assembly: GCA_039180005.1. Lineage (GTDB taxonomy): Bacteria > Cyanobacteriota > Cyanobacteriia > Cyanobacteriales > Spirulinaceae > SIO3F2. The sequence continues at coordinate 18,840 of JBCDEB010000036.1, forward strand.
CACTCGCCAGGCTTGAGCCTGCTGCTGTATCGCCCACATCGCCGCATACTGTCCTTGGCGGGCGAGTAATTCAGGATGCGCACCCCGTTCGACAACCCGGCCATCGGCGAGAACCAGAATCAAATCGGCGGCCACAATGGTTGAGAGCCGATGGGCGATGACAATCACTGTTTTATTGCTAACCAGATGGTTGATCGCTTCCTGTACTGCCACTTCACTGGCCGGGTCTAAGGCTGAGGTGGGCTCGTCTAGCAAGAGAATGGGGGCGTTCTTGAGCATGGCACGAGCAATAGAAAGCCGCTGACGCTCTCCACCCGAGAGCGTACCACCCATCTCACCCATACGGGTGGCATAGCCTTGGGGCAGCCGAGTAATAAAGTCGTGGCAGTTCGCAGCTTGGGCAGCAGCTTCGACCTCCGCATGGGTCGCGCTCGGCCGTGCCATGCGGATGTTATTTAAAATGCTGTCATCAAATAAATACACATCTTGAAATACCACGGCCAAAGAGCGCATCAGCTCGGTCGGTTTAACCTGACGAATATCGGTATCCCCAATACGAATTGAGCCAGCCTGGACATCGGCAAAGCGGCTGATTAAGCGGGTAATCGTGGTTTTTCCGCTGCCGGAGGAACCAACGAGAGCCGTGAGCGATCGCGCTGCGGCCTGAAACGACACATCTTGTAGCGCCCATTCAGTGTGGCGGGCATAGCGGAAAGCAACTTGCTCAAAGGTGATATCAAACTGGGTGAGGGGGTTTGGCGGCCCTTGCACAGGCAGAGCCGGAATGGACATCACCGCCTCAATGCGCTCCAAGGCAATTTCCATTAAATCAAAAATACTGGTCAGGCCAATCAGTTGGGCGAAGGGTTCAGTAAACCGCATCACAATGATCATCAGGGCCAGCAAAGCCGATGGGGCCAAACTCTCCCCTTGCAAAATCAACAGCACTCCCAAGCTGACCACTGCAAGGATACCGAGCTCAACGAGTGTAGCCATGGCAATCATCGGCAGGCTGGTGAAGCGTTGCCCTTGTACTTGAGCGGCTCGCTGCTGCTCAAGGGCCGCTTGCAACCGTTGGGCATGTGCCCCCACTTGGTTGGTGGCCCGCAACACCGGTAGCCCCTGAGCGTATTCCACCACTCGCGAGGCGGTATCTGCATTTGCGGCGGTGACATCCCGTAAACTGCGTTTGACCCGCGATCGCATCTGGCGATAAAGCGGAACCGATAGGGGAAAGAGCATCAACAATGCCACCGCCAGTCGCCAGTCAATCCAGAATGTCACCAACACCGTACACATCGGCACTACTACTGTCTGAATCACTAGGGTTGCCAGACTGCCGATCCACAACACCAACTCACCAACATTGCCACTGATCACCAGATTCAGGTCACCCGATCGCCGTTGATTCAAGGCTTGCAATGGGATGCGCCGTAATTGTTCGCCCAGACGTAAGCGTGTTGCATGGGCCACATCAATGGCGGTTCGCCAACTAAAGTCCAACTCTTGCCAACGAATTAAGCCCTCAATCAGCATGAGCAAGCCAAACAGGAGCAGTATTAAACAGATTTGCTGTGCTGCGATCGGTTGGGTTGTTAATGTGGACAGTAAGGGAAAGAACAGAGCAAAGATAATTCCTTGCAGGATTGAAGCAATAACGGAGAGAAATAATGCCTTTTTGAGCTGGGATTGGTAGGGGCCAGCAACAGCCATCATCCGACGGTAAGTTTTCAGCATAGTTAAAAGAATGAGATAAAAAGAGAGCGTAGATCTAACTTGAATGATTCAGCAGGCAGGCGAGACGCCTGCGCTACGGTTTTTTCTGAATTAACCTGAGTTTTGGATAAGCAGACATTGCGCAAGACGCTGAAACTCAGCAGAGTCAATAACAATACTGGCTCCGATATTGCCGGAGTCTGAGGGGGAAATCTCCCCCTCAGCGGGAGGTGTCGGGGGGCTGGCCCCCTGACAACCGGGTTTGACATTGAGATTTCAAGGCTTTGAGGAATACGACAGCTTCGCTTAATCGAAACTCACGTTGACTGACAATCCGTAGCATGGACATCAGATTATCTCTCCGGGAGGCTACACCAACGACAAGCTCACTGCATCGCTTGCCCATCACTTTACTAAAGGTCATTTGCCAGAGTTTTTTTTGCACAAGTTATGGATAATGAAGATTCAACAGATGACTCTCGATTTGCAAGGATCAAGATTTGCAGAGATCAATTTCAAGACAGCTCAAGGCAAATGAGTCGCCGCTGTTGATACGCTGCGAAAAGACATCCTGAGTTGCCAATTTTGGGTCGCTTGATGGCATGACCAGAGCCGGGCATAGGGACCATTGGCCGCGATTAATTTCTGATGTTGGCCCAACTCCACCAAGCGACCCTGCTCAAACACCGCAATTTGATCCGCGTTGATAATTGAAGGGAGGCGATGGGCGATGATAATTAGGGTTTTGTTTTGGGTGAGGGCTGCGATCGCCCCTTGAATGAGGGCTTCATTTTCTGGATCGGCAAAGGCGGTGGCTTCATCGAGCACCACAATCGGATTGTTTTGCAAAATCGCCCGAGCAATGGTGATTCGCTGGCGCTGCCCCCCCGAGAGGTGAGTCCCCCGTTCCCCAGCAATGGTGTCGTAGCCTCTGGGTAGCGCCAAGATAAACTCATGGGCTTGGGCAGCTTGGGCGGCGGCTTCGACCTCTCGGTCACTGGCATCGGGTCGCCCCAGCTTGATGTTGTTGCGGATCGTATCGTGGAGTAAAAAGGGGTCTTGAAAGACAAACGAGACCCAGGACATTAATATTTCCGGGGTCATCTGCCGCACATCAACGCCCCCAATTTGAATCGCGCCCTCTGTCACATCCCAAAAGCGGGGAATCAGCCGTGCCAGGGTTGTTTTTCCCGCACCCGATGGCCCCACCAATGCCGTAACCGTACCCGTTGGTATCGTCAACGACACCCCTTGCAAAGCTGGCCGTCCTGCTCTGTAGCCAAAGGTGACATTACTCAGGGTGATTGAGGCATCTTGGGGCTGCTTGGGGTGCAGGGGTTGGGGCAAGCTGGGTTCTGCCAGGACTTTGCTAATTCGTAAGGCTCCGGCGTTGGCTTGGTTAATAAAAGCAGACAGGGTCAAAAGGGGCTTTAATGCCCCGCATAAACGGGGCGCTAGTAACAGAAAGACCAACAATTTGGGTAAGCTCAACATCCCCTGGAGCATTAGCCAGCCGCCAACTGTGGAGACCAGTAATAGGGTAGGCAAGGGTTCAAATAAGAGCATGCCCAAGCGTCCAGAAACGTGGGTTTTGGCATTCAACGCCCGATGCTTTTGGGTAAAGGCATTCAGGGCGGTTTGAAAGCGGGCAAAGGAACTGCTGCCATCATCAAAGGTGCGTACCACCTGCATGCCCTGTACAAATTCAATGATGATGTTATTAATCTGTTCGTTGGCGCGATCGTAGGCTTGGCGCTGCTCGCCATAGTCTCGGAATGCCAGTCGGACAAAAATCATCCCCACGGGCAAGACCGCCAAAGTGACCAGCCCCAAGCGCCAGTCCGTGACAAGCATAGTCAGTAAGGCCAGGAGCGGCATAGTACAGGCTTGCCCGATCAGGGGCGTGCTATCGGCCACAAAAGCATGGAGGGACTGCACATCATCTTGTACCCATTTTTTAATGGTGCCGGAGCCTGTCGTTACCACATAGCCGAGGGGAACTTGGGCCAGATGGGTGGCGAGGGCCGTGCGCAGAATCACTTCCAGTTGGTAGGCAGCACGGTGAGAAACGGCAAAGGCCAAAAAGCGGCTGCTAAAAGCGATCGCTACCATCCCCACGGCGATCGCCAGCCACCGCCAGATCGTTGCTGGGTGGGGTGTGCTAGTGAGTAGTTCTGCCGCAATGGGGGGAATGGTTAGGAGCGACCCCAGGCTGGTGATGGCGCTGAGGACAGAAAGGGCGATCGCGGCAGTAATGCGCTCCTTGACCGAAACCATTAGGCTCCAGAGCCCCGTTGGTGGCTGGGCAAAGACGGGTTGAGTCATTGTATTTTTATGCTGATCAAGTTAGAAAAGTTGCTCTTTTAACGTGAGTTTTGGTTAAGCCAAGAGCACGAAAACTCATCAAACTCAATGAAATCAACAATACGGGCTCCGGTATTGCCGGAGTCTGAGGGGGCAATCTCCCCCTCAGCGGGAGGTGTCGGGGGGCTGGACCCCTGACAACCGGGTTTGACAACGAGATTTCAATGTTTTGAGGAATGCGATCGCTTCGCTTAAACAGAACTCACGTTGGCTTATTTATTGGGCAGGCAAGACGCAGATTCGACAAGCTCACTGACCACTTGCGCTACGGTTCTTTACTTTAAGAAAATCCCGTAGCGCGGGCATCTTGCCCGCCGCTCAATTAAATTGATTTTCCAGTAATTTTAGGTGGGCGAGATGAATGATATAGGTTGGGATTTGTGCTCTCAAAACTTCGCTTTGAACTGAACCCCGAAGGTACTCGGAGCACCATAAATCCCCAATTGGCCCAAGGGAGAGAACGTAAAGGCTTGATTCAGGTACTCAGTATTGAAAATATTATTGGCAAATAGATAGATGCCATGATTTTCAGCTTCGTAACCGAGGCGAGCATTGACGATCGCATAGGGGTCTTGTTTGAGGACATTATCTTCCTCAAAATAGGTGACGCCAGCCCCCTGAAGTTCCACCCGTCCCAAGATGCCACTGGGATCACGATATTGCACCGCCAGGTTATAGGTAAGATCCGGTGCATAGGTCAGCTTGTTACCATTCAAGCTGGCATTGTTGGGATAATCCGTAAATTCAGCATCGACATAACCCAGTCCAGCGGTAATGTTTAAACCGTCCACAGGGGTTGCCCTCAGCTCCAGTTCCGCCCCTGTAATGCTGACATCAGCATTTTCAATCACTGAACCCAGTTGATTACTATCAAAGGTGAGCACTTGAAAATCATTGACCGGATTATGAAACAGCGCCAAATTAATGCCTAAACGGTTATCGAGCAAAGTGGATTTGAGCCCCAGTTCATAATTCCAAGAGCGCTCGGCTTCATAGGTTACAGTTTCGGCTGTTTGGGGGGTGAGGTTGATCCCTGCGGGTCGATAGCCTCGGGTTAGGCTGCCGTAGACCATAAGGTCAGGATTAAAGCGATATTGGGCGATAAATAAGGGCAGTAATTCGCTACTATTTGTTTCGATATTTTCTAAAGACAACAGGGTTGTTGTGGGAAAACCAGGGATACTCAGGCTGCTCTCATAGCGTTCTAACCTGCTCTGGGTGGACTCATAGCGCAGTCCTGCGGTTAAGGTCAACGCGTCGGTGGCTTGATAGCTGGCCTGACCAAAGAGAGCAACGGTTGTGGTGTTCGTTTCGATATTCGAAAGATTCAGGGAACCGGACGGAAACGCAAAGCCTACTGCTGCACCATCATCCCCAATTGCCAGGCCGTTATTCACTTGATTGAGCTGATTGGCTTCAAAATAACCACCAACGGTCCATTGAAATGTCTCAGCACTTTCCGGTGATTGGAACAATAATTCCTGGCTGACGAGATTTGTACTGGATTCATCTGATGTCCGGATGACGGCATCGATTGTACTCGCGTCACCATCCAGCTTAAACGCTGTGCGTGAAGCACGTCGTGTGGTGGTGGCAGTGAAGCGAAGCTCTGGATGATTATAAGCAATTTTCAAGGACTGGGCATCCGAGATTAGCTGATTAAAGCCATTGAAATTTTGTTGGGTCTCAAAGGGGTCAGATTGACCAATCAAGGCATAGGGAGCCGCCCCCTCTTGATAATTGTCGAAGGCCGTATTGACGAGAATTTCCCACTCCGCTGATGGAGTCCATAGCAGTTGCGCCCGACCCGTCCAAGCATATTGTTCATCAACATCATCATTGAGCAAGATATTGTCCATATAGCCATCACGGCCGCTATAACTGCTGGACAGACGGAAAAAGAGCTGATCCTCTGCGAGCGGCCCGCTGGCACTGGCTCGCACATTAAAGTCGTTGAAATTGCCATATTGGGCAATGCCTGAAAATTCAAACACATTGCTGGGCTTGCGGGTAATAATATTGACCACGCCAGCGATCGCATTTCTGCCATATAAAACGCTTTGGGGGCCCCGCAAAACTTCCACCCGCTCTAGATCAGGTAGGTCTAAATTGGTAAACGCGGCTAACCCGGTGGGCACACCATCGATATAAACATCAATCGGATCACGGTTAACCAGACTGGAGGCATTCGAAATCCCCCGAATACTGTAGAACGAAACGAAACGGTTGCCACTGGGAAAAAACGAGAAATTGGGGGTATTCCGGGCGATCGCATCTAAGTCAGTGATATCTGCATCTTCAATCTCCTGCTCGGTCAGGGCAGTCACGCTCAGGGGCACCTCTTGCAGCGCCTCTGGCTTTTTCTCAGCGGTGACAATAATTCGTAATGCGGGCGCATCGGTTGTGGCTGTGTCTGGGGTTTCTGCAATGGGGCCAAGATCGGGCGCGATCGCCACCACCAACCCTTGGCTATCCATCCCGACCGTTGCCATGGGTGGTGCATCCAAACCCACAATCATGACCCGCACCCTATTGTCCGACAGGTTCGCAACCGTGATTTGGATAATTCCGGCGATCGGGTCAGCAACCTCAAACGCGTCCTCATTCGGTAAATTGAGCACCGCGTTGGGAATCTCCACAATCAGAGCATTGTCCAGCACTGTGGTGGGCGGCAGTTCAAAAACTTGAGTCGCAGTACCCAAGCTCAGGTCTAAGTCTGTTTCTGTCGGACGAACTTGAACCTCGGTAATTTTGATCAAGCTCGCTTGCGCCTGTTGTAATCTGTGCGCTCCAAATTCCTGAGCCAGCATCGGTTGCGCGATCGCCAAGGCGAGTGCGGTTGTTGTAGCCATCACCCGCCAACCATCCAGTGAATTCTGTTTCACCATGTTCTTTCTCCCATCCGAAACCTCGAATTATCAGGTTATGGAGGCAGATTAGAGAAAAATCAGTTTTAGCACAGCTCCAAGCGGTAATTCGTTAAGCCCTAGCGGTATTTGGCCGCTCCCCACGGCGCTGATCAACGTGCTCTGAGCGACTTTGGCGTGATTCCAAACTTTTTCTTAAATGCTGCGGCAAACTTGCCAGAATGGGCGTAGCCAACTGCTTGGGCAACTTGAGTCACATTAAAGTCACCCATCTCTAACAAGCGCCGTGCTTCTTCCATCCGGTGGGTATAGAGGTAGCCAAAGACGGTTGTATTGAAAACCTGGCGAAATCCTTGTTTGAGCTTCAAGCTATTGATGCCAGACTGCTTTGCTAACGCCAATAAAGAGGGAGGGTTCTCGATATCACGAATCAGAATATCTCTGGCGAGATAAATTCGATCAATCTCTTTGGGTTTAAGGCTAGAAGCAGACTGTGACGGGGGTTGAGCTTCACTCAGTTGGCCCAGTTGGAGCGCAATTAACTCCAAGGATTTACTTTCTAGATAAATTCGCCGGGTTAAGCCCTGATAAGGGCATTGCAGGAGTTGATTGAGGGCAATCGTCATGGCAGGGGTGATTTTTTGTGCTTGCCATTGAAATCCTGTTTGCGTGTTGGAAAAAACGCCTCTTAAAGGGTGTTGGGAATGATCGGGGGGCGTCTCTGTTAACGCATCTAGTAGGCGTGGGTCAATCTCTAGCTGGATCAAAGTAACTGTTTGTCCAGGCGTCCCTTTAGTGGTAGTTTTAACATCTCCCTGAAAGAAACCGAGCTGGGTTTCCTGGGGATGAGTAATAAAGTCTCTAGCGGTACCCGATACCGTCGTTAAAAAGTCACCAAAAACGCAAAAGCTAGACCCAAATGACGGTTCCATTTGAGCATCGATGGTGAGGCTTAAATTTTCTTGAAGAGTCCATGCCACCACAGATAGATCCAGACCCTCTCGCAAGTGAATGGAGCGATTCGACCAGGTGCCGAAAGTGTGATGCAGTTCCCAGGAGACTTCGTTGTGCTCTGCTGAGGGGGTTGACTGCATCGTCTGCTGTCCGATCACTGGCTGCGATTCAGCCAGCATCTCTTGAAGATCGTTGTAGGTTAGCGAGATTTCGTGACACCCGAGCATAAAAATCAACCGTTGAATCGTATTGTGTGGTGAACAAAGGAGAGCTGCTTGACAAGCCGCTGCCTGTCGCTCGGCTTGTTCCGGGATATTGCCGTTTATGCTACTGTGCTGGGTGAAGCTTAATGAGAATAGCTCCTAATTTCTTTAGAAGAGGGAGACAGGGTTGTTTTTGAAGTCAATCTGGCTCAAGGGCGATCGCCGCCGACGCCACGACAATTTGGTACATATCAATGGCTGAATTCCCTTAGACTCCCTTTTATCCCATCGTGATAGACGCTTGAGGCGTAAAACAAATGAGATATTACCATTGGTCGTTACTGACAGCTCTTCTCATCTCGATGGGGCAAACTTTGCCCGTTATGGCCCAGTCCGCCCAGGAGATTTCGCAAGCGGGTCTTGAAGCCTATCAAGTACAGGATTATGAACGGGCAGTAGCTGCCTGGCGACGCTTGATTGAGCTAGAGCCGAACCATTCGGATGTGCAAAATAGCTTGGGGGTGACGCTCTACTTTTTGGGCGATCTTGAAGGGGCAGCCGATGCCTACCGCCAAGCCATTGAACTGGCTCCAGAGAGCCCCAATATCTACAACAATCTGGGGGTGGTGCTGGCGCAACAGGGCGATACGGAAGGGGCGATCGTTGCTTATCAAAGTGCCGTAGAACTCGACCCGACGATGGCAGAAGTTTTCGTCAATCTGGGTCATCTCTTACCCGAGGAAGAGGCGATCGACGCCTATCAGCGAGCCATTGACCTCAAGCCTGATTATGTGGCAACCTACACGAACTTAGGCACGATGTTGGCGAATCTGGAACGTTATGAGGAAGCGATCGCCGCCTATGAACGCGCTCTAGAACTCGACCCTACCCTAACCACGGTTCAAGACAACCTAGAAACGGTTCAAGACCGACTCGCCACGCAAGAAGAGCCGTCTGAGGAAGAGTCTAGGGATTGAATGACGGCCCTTGGGCTCTAAGTGTGTTGCCAGAAAATGACGTCTACTCTACGCGGGTACATCCCAGTTTAGTCGCCCTCACCCTAAATCCCCTTCGACAAGCTCAGGACATCGCCTCTCCCAAGCCTGGGAGAGGGACTCCAGAATTGTCTCCCCTTCTCCCAACTTTGGGAGAAGGGGCTGGGGGATGAGGGCAAATTGCACAACTGGGATGCACCCGTCTACTCTACGCCTCGGTTGCGTTCAGACTCTATTCTTTGGTGACGTTCAGAACCGTGTATCGAGAAATTAATTGTCATGGGAATTTCTCCGCTGTGCCCATGGGTTTCAAGCCGATAATTGCTAGCAGCTTCAAGGGCAGAACGATCCAGCTCAGCATGACCACTGGATTCAGCGAGCCGGACATCCGTTACTCGACCCTCACTGTCATACCCTAAAATGATCTGAACGGAGCCTTCAATACCTTGGTCTATCAGATCGTATGAGTAGGCAGGGCTTGGGCAACGCCGACAGCGAATAGAGTGAATGTGAGCACTTTCCTGCGCATCGATTGAACCCTGAGCAGATTGACCTTCTCGATCATCTTCTGCTGGGTTTGAGTTCAGGATTTCCTCAACGGAGAAGTTAGAAAAATTGAAGTCCGAAAAATCAATGGTGAGTTGAGTCTGGCCACGACGTCCATTGGCCTCGATGACATGATTTTGAGCCCGGATCAGAGCAGCACGATCTAATATTCCATCACCGCTTGACACCATCAGCTGAGCATCCGTCACTCGTCCCTCACGGTCATATTCCACCAGAACCACAGGATTGCTGCTATTCTCAAGGGATTCCGCAAGCTGAGCATCCGTCACTCCTTCCGCAAGCCGAACACCTGTCACTGTTCCCTCACTGTCATACTCCAGTACGATAGCTGGAGTGTTCTGTACAATCGGCTCATCAGAATATACAGGACGTGGGCAACGCCGACAGCTAATAGAGTGAATCCGATCAGATTCGCTATCCTGCTCATCGGTTAAACCCTGAGCAGATTGAGCCGCTGACTCGTCTTCTGCTGGGTTAGCGGTAGGGCTTCTCTGCACAGCAGAATCGGAAAACTCAACCGTGATCGGGACTTTGCCACTACGCCCATTGGTTTCAAGCCGATAATGTTGCGTGGCTTCAAGAGCGGCGCGATCTACCTCAACATCCCCACTGGATTCCAGGATTTGAGCCCCAGTCACATAGCCGTTGCTGTCATATTCCACCAGGATACGGACGGAGGTGCCAATGCCGCTTTGCTCGATCCGATCGTCAGGGTTGTCAGGGATGGGGCAGTGCTGACAGATAACGGAGTCATTCTCCTGCTCATCGATTGAACCCTGAGTAGATTGAGCGTCTAGAGCGTCTTCGTTTTTCTGTTGAGTTGCTCCTAAAACCACAGTATTGACTGGATTCTGAAGCAGCGGCGCTTTCGCCAGAGTCGCGCTGCGATCGCCCAGTGGGTGAATGATAACCCCAGCAATTAAGAAGCTTAGAGCTGTTGGGGTTCCTAACAATTTAAGACGTGTCATGGCATTAAGTTGCGCTCGGATGGGCGTTCAGAGGGTCTTCGGTAGCGGTCAGCGCCAGCTATCGAGAAATCAAGCGTGATGGTAATCTCACCACTGCATCCATGGGTTTCAAGTCGATAATTGCTGGCAGCTTCAAGGGAAGCGTGATCTACTTCAGGATGGCCGCTGGATTCCAGAAGCTCAACTCCGGTAACATAACCATTGCTGTCATATTCCAGTAGGATACGGACGGGGCCATTTTCGATGCCTTGTTCTCTTAACTCCTCAGGATAATCAGGGCGTGGGCATCGGCGGCAGTAAATTTCATTATCTCCATCGCATTCACCATTACCTGCGTTTTCCTGCTTATTGACTGAACCCCGATCGCAGTGAGGCGCTAAACGTTCTCCATCTTTTTCCCGAGCCGCTTTTATGACCGTTATATTGACTGGATTCTGGAGCAGTGGTGCTGCAACTGCCGCAACTGCACGGCGATCGCCCAGTGGTTGAACGGTAATCCCAGCAATCAAGAGGCCCAGCGCTGTTGGGGTTCCGATACTGCTTAGACGGTTGAGCCAAAAGCGGCGATTGCGCAACATATTTTGTTTGATGGGGGATTCAGGGCTAATTTTCCAGCGACTCATTTTAATACTCCCGACTGTTTACTCTGGGTTTATCCTTTAACAACGCACTACGGTGCGATCGCTATCCACCCACATTTATAGAAGAAAAATGTAGCATTTAGGGTGAAGAATCTTGCTCACTGTCATTCCTAAGAACCCAATTCGCTCTTGTGCCCATCTGACTCTAGCTGTTGTAATGCAGGCAAACGCAGCGCTAGCAAACCAACCAGCGCCATACAACCTGCACAAAGCGTAATCAAGAAGCGAGTACCCGCTCCAGGGCCAGGCTGAAAATATTGTCCGAGAAGCACAACCCCAAAACCATCGGTCGCTAGAGCTGGCTCAAAAACATGATCGGCCAGCGGCCCCGCGATTAACATGGCTAGGGCGATCGCCCCCTGCTGACTCAACCGTTGTAGGGCAAACACCCGGCCTTGTAGCTGGGGTTCAACCGTAGCAAGCCACAGGGCCTGTTCTGCGCTGCCAAAGAGCGGGAATTGGAGCGATGCCAAGAACTGGGTGATCAACCAAACGGCAGGAGATCGCCCCCAACCAAACGCGATCCGACTCAGACCCACCCCCATCATGCCTAGGGCTAAATCTTGCTCGCGTCGCTGAGTTCCATCCCAGATTGTGATGGCAAGCGTCCCCAGAACTCCGCCCAGTCCCATCGCTGAGGAAACCGTGCCCAAGACAGTTGTGTTGTTATTGGTCTGTGCCAAAATCATCGGACTCACCACGGTATCCGCCAGCTCATGGAAAAACCAAAAGGTTGTAGTGATGCTCAAAAGACGGATCAGAGCGGGGCGATCGCAGATATAGCGAATGCCCGTGGTGAGGGAATGCCAGAGGTGAGCCTTGCTGGGTTCGTTTGCGGTGGAGTCAGCCGATGGGGTTGGGATACGAACGACGCAGAGGGTTACAAGGGCAATGCAAAACGTCCCCAAATCGATCGCCATGATCCCCGTCAAGCCCAGGCTGGGATAAAGCGTCCCGGCAAAGGCAGGCGCTAGAATTTGCGATCCGTAGAAAATCATCATGCCCAAGCTACTGGCACGGGTGTAATGTTTTTTTGGCAGTAGTGTGGTCAGGGAGGCTTGATAGGCCAGTCCTTGCAATTGGCTCAAGGGACCAATCCAGAGTGCAGCCGCGTAGAGGTGCCAGAGCTGGAGTTGTTGGGTCTGGCTCAACCAAAAGATACTGAGGACGGCCAGGGCGATCGCACTGTCCCCAATAAGCATTAGCCGTTTGCGAGGATAGCGATCCACCCAATGACCCACTAGCGGCGTGGCCACCATGCCTGAAAGTAGAGCAAAAAAGCCAATCAACGCCAGGGTCGTTGCTGAACCCGTTTGCTCCCAGGCCCAGACCGTCAGAGCAAACAGCGTCATCTGGCTGCCAATAGCCGAAACCAGTTGGCCGAACCATAGGATCAGGAAAGTTTGCATGCCAACCCTTGCTCAATCTTAGGGTTGCTTGGCAAGAGCAAGCTGTTGACGGGGCAGTGCTGTTGCGACTAACCCCACGCCGAGGAAGGCGATCGCCACCCCGATCGCAAATGCCCCTCCATAGCCCAGGGCATCGGCCAGCACACCGCTTATAATCGAGACGCCATCAACGCTCAAGCCCACCACCGAGTTTTGCAGGGTATAGTCGGTGCCAGCGGTTTCGGGCTGACTTTTGTCCATCATGATTGTGTAGAGGGTGGTGTTGGCCATGCTGGCCGCAAACTGAAAGGCGATCACGATCAGATAGATGAGCGATAAATTTGTCATGCCGAAGGCGGGCAAGAGATAGGCACAAAGCGCAATGGCTCTAAGCACGCCAAAGACGACGAGCGATCGCTTCCGCCCCAGCGCCGCCACCACAAATCCCGAGCTGAGCGCCCCCACAATCCCTGCCGTGCTACTGACGACCCCCAGCAGCAGACCAATTTCCGTAAGCGACAGACCCATATCAACCAGCAGCGGGCGAAACATCGCCAACACCAAATTAGGCCCAGCCAGATAACCGATCATCAGCAATAACCATTTCCTCATTCCCGGACGCCGGAATAGTTGCGTTAACGCCTTGAGATAACCCCGTAAACTCAAGCCATTCTGCTTCTCAACCTTAGGTTTGCACTGTTCTCGATGGTTAAGCACAGGCAGCAGAGCAACCAGCATCATGGCTGCCATCGCCAATACCGTCCATGTCCAGCCCCAGCGATCGAGCAATAGCAGCATTCCACCGCCGCCAATGATGATGCCCAGATAGTTGCCCGCCGCCTGCACCCCATTGCCCAAGCCCCGCTCTTGGGGGTCGAGTAAACCGATCGCCAAAGCATCTGTAGCAACGTCTTGGCTAGCACAAACAAAACAGAGCAACAGCAGGCACAGGAGAAGTGGCATAAACCCGCCCTGCGCACCAACAAACGCACAGGCTGCCGTGCCCCCAGCCGCCAAAAGCTGAAAACAAATAATCCAAAAGCGGTAATGTCCCCAGCGGGTAAAGCCATAGCGATCGATCAAGGGGGCCCACAAAAACTTGAGGACAAAGGGCAGACCCATCAGGGCAAATAAACCGATCGTGCGCAAGGATGCGCCCTGTTGTCGGAGATAGACGGGCAGCGCTTGACCCAAAAATGCCAAAGGAATGAGTTGAGAGATATAGAGGCTGGCGAGTAAGCCTAATTTCCCAAGTTGTTTGAGATTAAGAGTTGCCATAAAAGCGGTAACGGTTGAGGGGCGATCGGGTGAGGGAGAGGAATCGGCATGGGAGCATCCCAGTTACGCAACCCCTCACCTTAATCCTCTCCCTAGGGAGAGGAAATACCCCCTTCTCCCTAGGGAGAAGGGCTGGGGATGAGGGGACGACGGATTGCTAGAGGTTAGTGCTGAGATGGTATTGGCAAAAGTGGGATGCTCCCATCGGCATTGTGTAAGTGGAACAGGGCTTACACACTTGCACCAATGAACAAGCTTGCGAGATCCCCCCGGCTGCGCCGACCCCCTTAGTAAGGGGGTTTGATGGGTTTTAAACCTTACCTAAACATTCATCCCAGCCGCTAGCAGCGTCACCCCCCTTACTAAGGGGGGAAGGGGGATCTTGGGTTTAGATATTGCGATCAAAACCTCGCCCTCAACTGCACTCCATAGGTCGCAGGCACACCATAGCTGGCAAGATTACCGCCATCACTTACCGTGCCATTGGTGATATAGCGGGTATCAAACAGATTATTGGCAAAGAAATAAATTCCATAATTTTCAAACTCATAGCCCAATCGAGCATTCACCAGGGCGAACGGATCTTGCTGAATCACATTCGTTTCTTCAAATATTGTCGTGCCAAAGCCCGATAGTTCAACTCGACCGAAGAAACCTGATGGGTCATGGTATTGGAGTGCCAGATTATAGGTTAGATCCGGCGCGGCAAGTAACTCATCCGCATTAGAAACTACCCCGGTGAATGGATTCGTTAAATTGGTCAAATTGCCCTCAACAATCCCCAGCCCGGCAATAATATCCAGGCCCGCTGTGGGAGTAGCTTGGATTTCTAATTCTGCCCCAGTAATGTTAGCCCCACCATTACCAATAGAGGAGGTACTGGTGCTGGGATCGAAGAAATTAACTTGAAAGTCACTAATATCACTGTGGAAAAAGGCGAAATTTACATTGAGGCGATCGTCCAACCAAGATGACTTCACCCCGACTTCGTAGTTCCAAGACCGTTCAGCATCATAGGGCACATTTGCCTCATCTGCGGCTTGGAAGTTAACCCCGGCGGGCCGATATCCCGCCGTAAGGCTGCCGTAGGCCATCACCTCTGGGCTAAAGCGATAGGCCGCCACAAAGCGGGGTAAGAATGCTTCACTCTCGTTATCGACCGTGTTAATGGTGCTGGGAATCGTCACATTTTGCGGTAAACCAAAAACAGAGAAGTCAACGTTTAGGGTTTGTTCGAGTCGCTCTAGCTTGCTGTCGTTGGTTTCATAGCGCAGACCCACAGTCAGAGTCAGAGCATCCGTCGGCTGATAGTCCACTTGACCGAAGACAGCGAGGGCTTGGTTCTTCGTCTCTGATTGAGTCAATTGGTTCCCGGTCACATCCGTCACAAAACTACTCGGAACGCCAGCTAGACCAGCAATTAGCTCTGTAACAGAGGTTTGGTCAGGGCCAAAAACAATATTACTGTTGTTATCGAAGGAACTGGCTTCCACATAGCCGCCAATTAGCCACTGGAATCGCTTAGCGCTCTCTGGGGACTGCAAGCGGATTTCTTGGCTAAAGATATGGGAATCGGCGTTATTGAGCAACGTAAATTCATCGGCACTGGAGAAGTCCGCATCAAGGGCTTCTTCACTCTGGGCTTGCCGCCGGGCAGTAATCGCGGTTAATCGATAGTCCGCATGGTTATAAGTGAGACGCAGGGCCTGGCTATTGGTGCTTAAATTCGTAAATCCAGGAATATTACGACTGACATTGTAGGGGTCATCACCAATCCGGACAAAGGTGCCACCGCCATCCTGGTAATCGCCGACGGAGCCCACAAAGAGAACCTCGAGTTCTTCAGGAGATGTCCACAGGAGCTGCATTCGAGCAGTGCCACCCGCCTGTTCATCCAGATCTTCATTGAGGAGGATATTCTCGATATAGCCCCCTCGTGCTCCGTAGTTTCCGGATACACGGAAAAATAGCTTATCTTCGATAATCGGCCCACCGACACCCGCCTGGATTTGAAAATCTTCGTAGTTACCATAACTGACGGCACTATCGAACTCAAACGCATTGGTTGGCTTGCGGGTGGTTACATTGACAACACCGGAAATGGCGCTACGGCCGTAAAGCGTTCCTTGCGGCCCCCGGAGGATTTCAATTTGCTCCAAGTCGGGCAGGTCAATATTGATAAAATTTCCATTCTCATAAGGAATGCCATCCACATAAATTGCCGCTGTATCTCGATTCAATACGCCTGCGTTGCTGATGCCGCGAATGCTGTAGGTCAAAAAGCCCCGATTTGAGCCTGAAGAAAAGGTCGAGAAGTTAGGCGTATTGGCAGCAATATCTTCAAAGGAGGTAATGTTTGCATCTTCAATCTCTTGCTCGGTCAAGACCCGGAGACTAATCGGTACATCCTGCGCTTCTTCTGGTGTTTTTTCGGCGGTGACGATTACCCGAAGGCTGTCCTCTTCGGTTGAGTCAGCATCAGCGATTTCACTACGGGGTTCGACGCTCACGACAAGACCTTGGGGTGTGGGGGTCACTTCAACGATTGGCGGTGCGGCGGAACCGGTAATCGTCAACTGGACTCGATTGTTGGTTGAGGTTGTGCCAGCAATCAGGGCAATATCTTCGCTCGGGGCAAATCGTCGGAACGCATCCCCCTCGGGGAGAACCAGCACCGCATTGGCAATCTCTAGGGTGAGGGCATTGCCGTCAAGGGTTGGGGTTGGGGTGACTGTGTCTTCTAGACCTTCGAGGATCACTTCTAGACCCGTTTCGGTTGCTGTGAGTCTTACGTTGGTAATCTCGCTAATGCTGGTTTCGGCTTGGGCGTACTGTTGTGGCGATCGCTGGCTCGATGGTGAATGCCCTTGGGCAGCGGCGGGCAGACTTGGGGGCAGGGCGATCGCCGTCATTAAAAAACTACTGGGTAAGATGACCCGAATTGCGAACCCGATTGAACGGGCGTGCTGCCAATTGTCCACTACTGTTTCCTCATCTACATCGCGGCGGTATTACTCATCTTTCTTGATCAGTAATAGGCGGTAGTGTAGGAAAACTGACCGTGGCATGTCTATGCAGAAATCGGCTTTTTATGATCCGAAAACGGACTTTTTGCCCAGCAAGCATTCACGGGGCGTGATGCCACAATGGCGCTTAAAGGTGGCAGCAAAGTGGCCCAAATGGGCATAGCCCACCATGCGAGCGACTTCGGCCACTGTCCACTTTTGCTCTCGTAAGAGCTGTTGGGCTTGATTAATGCGCTGCTGGGTCAGGTAGCCAATCACGGTCGTGCCAAAGAGTTCCCGAAAACCACGCCGAAGGGTGCGATCGCTCAACCCCACATCTTGAGCAAGCTGGGTCAGTAGCGGCGGGTTCTCAAACGCTTGGTTCAATAGTTCCCTGGCATGATGGAGACGATTGACGGTATCGGGTTTAAGACCGGAGGGCTGTTGTGGTTTAGTCGTCATCCAATCCAGGTGTAGGGCTAACAACTCAAACACCTTGGCTTGCAAATACATCTGCTGGGCTGCCCCTTGATAGGGTGACGTCCAGAGTTGCTCGGCAATCGATCGCATCGCTGGTGTGACCTGGGGATAAAACGCCGTCTTCCAATCATTGGGTTTAAACAGTTGCTGCACGGTCTCCGACTGTCGCTGTTCATCCGTTAACCAGGACTCCACCGCTGTCGGTGTCATTTCAATATCAACCCGCATCAGTCGTCCCTGGCCACGATACTGAGTGGCATAAGCCGGGGACAGGCCACTGCCAGAAAAATAGCCACAGGTCTCACCCAGACGAGGATGAACGGCATTGTAGTCGGTAAAGCCAGCCAGGTACACCATAATTTGCAGCGGATGCGGGTGGCTAGGCGTTGCGAGGGTGCAGTCCTGTGCAAACTGGCAATCGACAAAGCTCAGACGGACACCGGGCAACAATTCTGTGCTGGCAATATAGCCCTGGCCAATGGGCTGGGGGACGTGCATCACCGTTTCAAAGCCAGGGCGCTCCGGATGGGCCGCTAGGGCGGTCGGGGTCTGCTGACAGAGATAGGCAATATCTGACAAGTTGAGCGTTAGCGCCATAAGCAGACCAATGAGGGGGTTGAGTTCGGGCTAGGCATAACTACTAGGACTCACACCGAACCGCTTGCGAAAGGCTTTAACAAATGAGCTGCGGCTGGCATACCCGACTGCCTTTGCCACCTCACCCACCGATAAATGTCGTTCCTGGAGCAATTGGCTGGCCTGTTCCATGCGGTGTTGATGAAGATAGCCAAAGGTGGTCGTGCCAAACACGTAGCGAAAGCCGATCTTGAGTTTGTAGTCATTCAAGCCCACTTGATGGGCTAAATCCAATAGCGAGGGCGGATTATTAAAGCGATCGCACAAAATATTCCGTGCTTGGTGAATCCGATCAATATCATCGAATTGCAGCTTCGGATGCGGCGAATGACGCTTGTTATCGGTTTGAATCAGTTCGATGAATTGGTTGAAAAAGAGGGTGAAGAGCTCCAGGCATTTGCTCTCTAGATAGAGCTGCCGCATCTCACCTTGATAGGGGCAATTCAGCAGCTGTTGTAGGGCGGTTTGCATGGCGAGCGAGGTTTTGCTGATGCCCCAGTTATGTTCAGAGGCAGCCTGATAACTCCATTCAATTAACGGAATCAGAACAGTGGGGTCCGGTTTGGGTTCCGCGATCGCCAACAACAGGTCATACACTTGCGACGGACAGCGATCGCGTTGATGCTCAAAAATCGCCAGCACCTCATCAAAGGTATTGAGATGAATATCCACCTGCTGAATGCGCTGCCGATGGGAGCGGGTGATTGTTCCACCACCAGAATAGGGGGTTGCCAAAACCAAAAAATTATCCCCGGCTCGGCGACGTGCGATCCCTTGAGAATACATACTTTCGCCAGAAAGTTGAAAGCCAAACTCTAGCGTCGTGCCGCGATCGCCCGGTTCCATCGTAACCACTAAATCATCTCGGAGTTGATAGTCGTGTACGAGTAACAGCCAACCTCGATTCAATGATGTCCAAATTTTTTGACCCCAACCCAACCGCTCAGGACAGGTTTGTACAATTTCCCCCGTTAAATCGGCTTTATAACAGGTTTGCCAAGCCAGCGTTTCAGTATTCGTCTCATTCCACAGTTGGTGAACATTTTCGGCAGTTAGATGAATCGCCATGCTCGCTCCCTGAGCATTGTTGATAATTCTTCTTAGGGGATTGTAGTGAATCACTATTGATAATGCAAGTCAACGTTATAGGGATGAGCCGCGACGCTCTTGAGACGACATACACAACAGATCGACCCTTCTTCTTCCCCCATTCCCCTGGATTCAGTGGAGTGTCCGTGGCAACCGGCCGCGTATCCAGACGGATGAGAACAGTTTGAAAGGCTTGAAGTCCAGGGTATCTGCCGGAGTCGGACGGTTCGGGAACAAAGGACAGGCGGTCTGACGCAACGGCAACAGGGCGATGCTGTTGCGACTGAGTCCGAATATCTGTCCAAAAAACAACCGAGAACCATGGGGTCTACTTGACATTCTTTCTCATCAATTCTACAGTGCTCCATGAAGCGATTCAAATGACCTTGGTGCTACGGGTTGATGGGTTTTATCAGGCAAACCCCTTCACTCTCATCGCACCTCGCGTTATTGCGTTTTCTTGGGAGGCAAATTCATCGGCTCCTCTATTTGCCTCCCGTTTTCTTTGCCCTCAAGCCGCTAGCGACTCTGGTAATGATGCGGGGCTTCTTGAGCTTGCACCGTTCTGGGCAAGTTCAAGGTTTGCGCTGAGCAAAAGATTGAGTCCTCTGCTGATAGAACAAATGATTAAGCAATGCTCAAGCCGTTGGGTTTGGCGGGGCCGATCGCGCCCTTAATTTTTCTTGCAGTTTCTGGCAATTTCTGAGTAACACAAACCGTGACGCATCTACCCCGACCCACCGTGAACATTTCCCAGCAGCGACAGCGGGTGCTAATGACCGCTGGGCTGTTGCTGCTGTTGCTCGGCTGCGTTGTCTTTCTCTCGTTAACCCATGGGTCCGTAGGGCTGACCGGTCAAGAACTGGTGGCGGCGGCATTGCGACGCGGCAGCACCATCAACCAAACCATTGTCTGGGACTTGCGCCTGCCGCGTGTCCTGGCTGCATTTATTGTGGGTGCTGCGTTGGGGCTCGCCGGAGCCTTGCTCCAGGGCATGCTACGCAATGGGCTGGCCAGTCCGTTCTTACTGGGTATTTCCGCCGGAGCAGGACTGATGGTGGTCTTGACGGTGGGTGTGGGTTTGCTCCAGATCTGGGCACCGTTGGGGGCCTGGCTCGGGGCGGTGATTACCGCACTGCTGGTTTATCTCCTGGCCCATACCGGAGTGACGATTTCTGTAGAGCGATTGATCTTGGGCGGTGTGGCCTTTAGCTCCTTCTTTATGGCGATTCAATCGGTGCTGTTGCTGATGTCCCCCGATGGGCGAGTGCAGGCTGCCCTGAATTGGTTGATTGGCAGTCTCAATGGTCGGGGCTGGACAGAGGTTCAGCTGGTGGGGCCCGGGGTTGTCGTCGTGGCGATTGTGGGCTGTCTGCTGGCCCGCCAGGTGAATCTCTTGAGTTTGGGGGATGACTTGGCGGTGGGTCTGGGCGTCTCGCTGTTGCGATCGCGCTGCCTCATTGGTGCCGTGGCAACGCTCTTAGCCGCAGGGGCAGTGAGCATTGCCGGACTCGTGGGCTTTGTCGGCTTGATTGTTCCCCACGGGGTTCGGCTCTTGGTGGGCACCGATTATCGTCTGGTGTTGCCGTTTTCCACCCTGGGCGGGGCCCTGGTGCTGGCAGCGGCGGACTTAGTGGCGCGGACTGGGCCGGTGGAACTGCCGGTGGGTGCGGTGACGGCCATTGTCGGAGCCCCGATCTTTATCACCTTGCTCTACCGCCGTCGCGTGCCAGGGGGGGTGTAATGCAACCGCTAGACGCGCAGCTCCCAGACCCACAACCTCTAGTGGCACAACCCCTAGCGGCACAACAGTTAACGGGCGGCTATGGCGATCGCCCCATTGTCCAAGACCTTAACCTCGGGCTGGTGTCGGGGGAATGGCTGAGTTTGCTCGGGGCTAATGGCTCGGGTAAATCCACGCTGCTGCGCCTGCTCAGTCGGATTTTGCAGCCCCAAACGGGCGTGGTGTTGCTCCAAGGCCGCGACATTCACCAGTTGCCACCCCAAACCGTGGCGCGTCAATTGGCCCTGCTGCCCCAGCAGCAGCGCTTGCCGGCGGGTCTGACGGTCTATCAACTGGTGAGTCTGGGGCGATCGCCCCATCAACCCTGGTGGCAATGGGATCTCGACGCAACGGGTCGAGCCCAGGTTGAACAAGCATTGCATTGGACGGAAATTGAGCCCTATCGCGATCGCCCGGTTGCTGAACTCTCGGGTGGTGAGCGCCAACGGGCCGTTTTGGCCCTGGCTCTGGCCCAAGACCCCCAGGTGCTCCTCCTCGATGAACCCACCACCTTTTTGGACTTGCACTACCAACTCCAGCTTTTGGAGCTGCTCAAGCGCTTAAACCGTGAGCAGGGCCTCACCCTAGTGACGGTGCTCCACGACATCAACCTTGCGGCTCGGTATAGCGATCGCCTGGCTCTCTTGCGCCAGGGTCAGCTTTGGGGAGTGGGCCCCCCGGTCGAAATGCTCACCCCAGACCTTCTTCGCCAAGTCTTTGACATTGATGTCGCCATTCTTTCCACCCCCGTGGGACGCCAGATTTGCCCCCTGGTCGCAGCGACTCCAACTGCCGCGGTTGAGTCATTGAACGCCTGATTTTAGCCGACTGATTCGTCTTTTCTATCTACCGTTTAACCCCATTAACCCGTGATGATCATTCCGAAGTGCATCTTTTTATTCAAAATAATTTCTTTTAAAATCGCTTTGCTCTCACCGCTAATATTGGCAAATTCAGCCCAAGCGACGCCTGAATCCGTGGCGATCGCGCCGGAAACCACATCGGCTGAATCCCGCGAAGACCCCACTCAATCGAGTCTGGCGGTGTCCGGTGAAGCCGAGCTGCAGCAGTTGTTTACGGGAATCTTACCGACGCTACAAGCCGCATTGCAGGAAACGACGTTGCGCTGGGGTGAGCCCCACAGTGAGCCCCAGCAGCCTGCAACCTGGTCGAGTTACCCAACCCAAGCCGAACTGCTGGCCCAAACCGAATCCACAGACGGCGGCCTGCGCATCACTGTGACCGGAACCCGGAACCCAACTGAGGTGAATAAAGTTCCGGCGACCATCAATGTCTACGACCTCGAAGACTTTGAGCGCTATCAAGTGCAAACCATCGAAGACCTGCTGCGCTATGAACCCGGTGTGACCGTGCGCGACAACCTTGAATATGGTCTTCAGGATGTGAATATTCGCGGCATTGAAGGCAACCGAGTCCTCTTTCAGCTCGATAATATCCGCCTGCCCGAGCGCTTTGAGTTTGGTCCCTTTAACCTCGGTCGGGGCAACTATGTGGATTTTGCCACCCTCAAGGCCGTTGAAGTGCTGCGCGGCCCCGCCTCCACCCTCTACGGCAGCGATGCCCTCGGGGGCGTCTTTACCTACCGCTCCCTCGAACCGGGTGATCTGCTCAGTGAAGACGATGACGCCGTCTTTGATGTGGCTTCAACCTACACCAGTGCCAATGGTGGCTTGAACCATGTGGCGCGGCTGGCCCAGCGCTGGGACAACACCGAGGCGCTCTTTATGGTCAGCCGCCGTGATGGCTATCAAACCGATACCTTTGCGGATGATACGTTTGAAGACTCCATCTATTCCCAAGGTCTCACCGTATTTGGTCATCTCGTGCAGCAGGTCAGCCCCACCGCAACCCTGAGCTTTATTGCTGAAGACTTCAACCGCGACACTGCTCGCAATGAATCCCCTGCGGTTCTGGACGTGAACGGCTTGAATACCAGCAAGACCGAAGATATTATCCTCGATCGCACCCGTCTGAGTGTCACTTACGAATATGACGACCCAGATAGCACGTCGTTCCTCAACTTTGCTCGGGGCCAGTTTTTCTATCAAGACGCCCAGACACGAGAGGTGGTGGTTGAAACCCGTGATTCGGGTTCAGGGGCCTTTACCGGACAACCCGTGCGCCGGGATACGGAAAATAAATTTACGGCTGAGAGCTACGGCGGTGAAGTGCAACTGCGCAGCGACTTCACCACCGGGACGATCAATCATCAGTTGACCTACGGACTCGATTTTTCCAGTACGTTTAATACCCGGCCGCGCGATCGCACCCAAACCAACCTCAATACGGGTGAAACCACCAATGAAATTCCCCCCGATACGTTCCCAGTTAAAGACTTCCCCGATGGCCGAACCCTTCGTTTAGGGGCTTATCTCCAAGACGAGGTTGATTTTGGCCCCTTGGATTTAATTGTGGGTCTGCGGCTGGATACTTACGAACTCAACACTCAACCCGATGAACTGTTCTCCCGCAGTGGCGCTCAGGCCTCAGACATTTATGCCTCTGCCCTCTCCCCCCGGCTTGCGCTCATCTATGAAGTGACCCCTGGCATCTCGGTCTATGGTCAATATTCCCGAGGGTTCCGAGCACCGCTGTACAGTGAAATCAACAGCGGTTTCACCAACTTCACCAGTGCATTCTTTAAGTATGAGACCCTCTCCAACCCTGATCTAGAGCCGGAAACCAGCGATAGCTACGAGATTGGCATTCGGGGTAGTTTGGAGCAGTTTGATTTCCACGTCACGGGCTTTTATAACCGCTATAACAACTTTATTGAAACCTTTGCCGATGCAGGTACACGCTGTCTTTCTGATGTTGATCCCTGCCCAGAATTCAATCCCCCATTCAGTTTTGACACCCAAGTGGTCAATCAGTTTCAAAGCCAAAATGTTGCCGATGCACGCATCTATGGCCTAGAGTTTGGCGGCGAATACCGTTTTGATGATAACTGGAGTTTGCTGGCGAGCTTTGCCTGGGCTCAGGGCGATAACCTGATTGACAATACCGATCTGACCACAGTCAACCCGATTACCGCTGTCGCCGGGTTGCGCTACCGCTCAACCGATGAAAAATGGGGGACGGAGCTGATCATGACCACGGTGGGCTCACCCAAGGTCGATGACAACACCACCAATTTTGTCCCCGAGCCTTTTACAGTTTTTGATCTGATTACCAGCTACCGGCCCACACCAGACTTGAGCTTTAGCTTGGGTCTCTACAACATCGGTAACCAACAGTATTACAACTACTCTGAGGTGCGGACTTTGAATGCTAACCAAGCAGATATTGAGCGCTATTCTCAGCCCGGAACCAATGTCCGCTTTGGCCTTAAGTACAGTTTCTAGATCGCCCAAGCTATTTGTTGCTGCCTAAACCCTGTCGGGGAGGGTTGGCAGCTATCGGCAATCTAGACCGTGGCGGGCAAGATGCCCGCGCTACGGATAATCCGTGGTCAAACCGTAGCGCAGGCGTCTCGCCTGCCAGGGTTGTTAACTCTCTCTGTCTAGAACTTGGAGATCCGCGCTCAATCGCCCTCATAGCCTAGGTTTTGGGCTTAAGCTCAGGGACCTTAAACCCTCCCCGGCACAAGATTATGGGGTCTTACAATACAGATTTTTTGGCAAACAATTCTTATCCTCATTCACAACAATAATGAAATTAATCTCAATGAAGATGCAATGGCTACTGCGGGGTTCTATCATTTTACTGATTGGGGCGATCGCTGCCTGTTCAACGCCTTCGACAACACCAGAGGCCAGCAATACCAACGCAACTGAAACCACAGAGGTTGCCACTAAAGCAGACCCTCAGGAAACCGTCCGCAAAGTTGTCGCCCTCACCTCTCTGACGGCCGATCTTGTGCAGACGCTGGAGGAGGACGTTTTAGTCGGTATGCCCGGCACGTCCATCCTGCAAGCAGATGAGCGGTTTGCTGGGTTAGAAGTGGTCAGTGCCCCCCGCACCGAACCGGATCTGGAGAAAATTGTCGCCCTTGAGCCGGATCTGGTGATTGGGGCGATCGGCTTTCATGATCGAGCCCTCGATCGCTTGCAGGAACTTGACATTGAAACCATGGCTGTGGATGTCAATGGTTGGGACTCCCTCAAAGCCCTCACCCAAGACCTGGCTCAGAAAATAGATGCTGACCCTGAGCCCCTCTTGAACCGCTATGATGCCTGCTTGGCCCAAGCCCCAGAAACAGCACCCACTGCGCTTGTTTTGGTCAGTCGTCAGCCCCTGCTCTCCCCCAATCAGCAAAGCTGGGCAGGAGATTTTCTCACCCAGTTCAATATTAAAAATGTGACGGCGGACTTCCAGGGCGAAAGTGAGTTTGATGGCTACATCACGCTCTCGGAAGAAAAGGTACTGACGGTGGATGCAGATATGCTCTTGGTGGTGGAAACCGAAGAAAACGTGCTGGCGCAACTGAAGGGGGATGCCTTTTGGGGAGAACTTAAAGCCACCCAAAATGACGCGGTGCATGTCTTTGACTATTTTGGCTTTATTAATCCGGGGAGTATTATGAGCATTGAAGCCACTTGCGAAAAGCTGGCTCAGCTCTAAATCGCCTACTCCTGCACAACCCCGTTAAACCAAAGACTCCAACTCACTCAATATGCTGGGTTATTATCCTCTTCAAACCGTTGTTATTGGCCTACTCATCTCGTTGCTTACAGCGGTTCCTGCGTTGGCGCAAGCCAACACCGACGAGTTTGAGAGCTTTGCGGATTGGTGTAATAACCTGGAGGGGTTCACCCCAGCACAGCAGCATACCGTTCAGGTCTTACTTGACGACGTCGGAACAGAGGATTGCGATGAGGCGCAATCTGCCTTGGCGTCGCGAAGAGGGCTTGTATTGACTGACAAACAGATTGAAGATATCAAACCCATTGCGACGCTTACCCATCTCCAAAGGCTTGGGTTAAGCGAGAATCAAATTGAGGATATCACTCCCTTATCTGGTCTCACTGAACTGAGAGAGCTTGGGCTGAGAATTAATCAAATCGAAGATATTACACCACTCGCAAGCCTAACCAATCTGCAAAAACTGTGGTTGCATCAGAACCAAATTGAAGATATCACACCGCTTGCTGGACTGACCAACCTTCAAGAGCTTTGGTTGCCTAATAATCAAATTGCTGACCTCACACCGCTCACCGATCTGATTAAGCTTCAAGAGCTTGGACTGAGATGGAATCAAATTGAAGATATTACACCTCTCGCTAATTTAGTTAATCTCCAATGGCTGCTACTCAGTAGAAATCAGATCTCTGATCTAACCCCTCTTGCTAGTCTTACCCACCTTTACGATCTT
The DNA here is from genome assembly GCA_039180005.1 of Cyanobacteria bacterium P01_G01_bin.54. Lineage (GTDB taxonomy): Bacteria > Cyanobacteriota > Cyanobacteriia > Cyanobacteriales > Spirulinaceae > SIO3F2. The sequence goes on from JBCDEB010000036.1 coordinate 45,109, forward strand.
CTTCTATACAACAATCGAATTGAAGATGTTACCCCTCTTGCTGGTCTCACCAATCTTCGATACCTTGGTTTAGGGTCAAATAAAATCACTGATATCATGTCTTTTCATAATCTTATTAATCTCCAATGGCTTGACTTGAATGAAAATCAAATTACTGATATCACGCCTCTCTCGGGTCTTTATGATCTAGATGTACTATGGTTGGGCAAAAATCAGATTATAGATGTTACACCCCTTTCGGGTCTTACCCATCTTCAAGACCTTGAATTGTACGAAAATCAGATTGAAGATGTTACCCCACTCTCTAGCCTTACCAATCTTGAAGACCTTGAGCTATACGGCAATCAAGTTAGAGACGTTACATCCCTGGCAACACTAACCAATCTAAACAGGCTTGGACTGGGTAACAACCCATTGCCAGCACAGGCTTGCCCAATTCAACCGACAGATTGTAGTTTGAGTCAACCTGCATTAAATGGTTTCGGTAGGGATGTAAATTGGCTCTAAACAGTCTGCGATCGCTCAATCACAACCTTGACCTGCCCTGGAAATCCCGGAATCGGTGGTCGTTCCTTGGTCAACTCCACCCGGACTTTTTTGAGTAAAGACAACGTTAACAGTTCCTCCGCAATCACGGTGGCCAAACGTTCAATCAGGGCAAACTTCGCGGTTTGGATCTGCTGGGTCACGATCGCGATCGCCTGTTGATAGTTCAAGGTATCGGGGAGGCGATCGCTGTTACCTGCAAGGGAAAGATCCAGCCAGAGCGTCAGATCGACGCTAAACCATTGCCCCAAGACCTGCTCTTCCGGCAGCGCCCCTGTGTAGCCATAGGCGCGAATACCGTTGACTTCAATTGCATCCATCTTTTAAGTGTTTCCAGTTGGATAAAATGTGTTTGGACAAAATCTGTTAATCCCTAATGGCAAGATGTTTTGAGCCTGTGGCAGGCAGGATGCAGTTCGACACGCTCACTGACTGCCTGCGCTACGAAATTTCTGCTCAACATCCTCAAAGGGGTTAGCAAAGATAATCTAAAGATCCCGATGGGTGAAGGGCCTAGCCGCCGCACCACTGTAGGTCGCCGCCAGATGACCCGTACCGACCACCTCATACTTGTAGGTCACCAAACCCTCCAAGCCCACCGGGCCACGGGGGGGCATCTGTTGGGTGCTGATGCCCACCTCCGCGCCGAAGCCGTAGCGGAAGCCATCGGCAAAGCGGGTTGAGCAGTTATGAAATACACCCGCTGCATCCACTTGATCCAGAAAGGTGCGCGCCGTAGCTGCATCTTCCGTGACGATCGCATCGGTATGCTTTGAGCCGTAGGTGTTGATATGGGCGATCGCCGCGCTGACCGAATCCACAATTTTGATCGCCAGGGTCAGATCGCTATATTCTGTTTGCCAATCCGCCTCGCTAGCGGGTTCGACTGGAATGATGGCCTGGGTTGCCGCATCACCTCGGAGGCTGACGCCTTGGGCTTGCAGGGCTTGGGCCGCTTGGGGGAGAAATTCGGGGGCGATCGCTTCATGCACCAGCAGCGTCTCGATCGCGTTGCAGGCAGCCGGGTATTGGGTCTTGGCGTCTAGGGTGACCGGAATGGCCTTAGTCAGGTCAGCGGCAGCATCAATATAGAGGTGACAGATGCCATCGGCATGGCCCAGAACGGGAATACGTGTATTGTCTTGGATATAGCGGACAAAGGCGTTGGAGCCCCGGGGAATGATTAGATCGACATCTTGATCCAGGTCGAGCAGGGTGCGGATTTCAGCCCGGGTAGTGAGCAGTTGCACCGCCTGGGGGTCAACGGCGGTCTGAGCCAACGCTCCATGAATCACCTCAGTGAGTTGGGTGCAGGTTTGCAAGGCCTCGCTGCCGCCCTTAAGAATCACGCCATTGCCCGACTTGATCGCCAGACTGGTGATTTGAATCAAGGCGTCGGGGCGGGCTTCAAAGATGATACCCAGTACGCCCAGCGGGCAGGTGAGGCGCTTGAGCGTAAGACCGGCATCGAGCTCGCGGTGAATTTGGCAGCTCCTGAGGGGGTCGGGGAGCTTGGCCACATCGCGGACGCCCGCGATCGCCCCTTTTAGCTTCTGGGTACCCAGCTTTAACCGGGCGTAGAGCGCCGCCGGAATCTGATCCACTGCCGCCTCACAGTCTGCTTGATTCGCTGCCACAATCGCTTCGGCATGGGTTTCTAGGGCAGCAGCGATCGCCTCCAGGGCCGCGTTGCGATCGGCAGTGGGTAGCACCGCCAGCTTTTGGGCAGCTTGGCGGGTTTGGCGGGCCGTATCGGCGAGGGTGGGCAGGGGCGTTGTGACCATGGGTGAGGCGAGCAGATGGGGACTGTTTATGATCATAGACGGTTTGGCGACGCCGCCGGAATACAGTCGAGGTAATCACTCCAGACCCAGGACGGGAGGGTTTGAAACCCTCCCCTACCTTAGGTTTCGGAATAGACGGGTTTCAATCCAGCACTTCGATCGCCTCAATGCGATCGCCCGACTGGATCTGATCCACCACCGCCATACCATTGCCAACCACATAACCAAACACCGCATAGCTCCCGTCTAAGTTCGGCAGATCGCTCAGGGCAAAATAGAACTGAGATGAGGCAGAGTCCGGAAAAGAGGAGCGAGCCATGGCTACTGCGCCGCGTTTGTGAGCGAGCACGGGCGTAGAACCGACGGGTAGGGTTTGGCTATAAACGGGGGTGTCCGCACCCACCGGCAGAATCTCCAGGGGGATAAAACGTCGCTCGCCGCTGCTGGGGTCAATATAGCCCCCCGTTCCCAACTGGCTCATGGGCACATTCGGGTCTTGACTCTGGGGATCGCCGCCTTGCACCACAAAGGGCTGGGGATCGCGCACCACCCGATGGAAGGCAACCCCTTCATAGACGCCTTTTTTGACCAGATCGATAAAGTTTCCGGCGGTAATTGGGGCTGCTTCGCCTCGCACCTCGATGCGGATCGGGCTGCCGTTGACGGTCATTTGCACTTGGGCAACGCCATCGAGTCGAGACAGGTCGGCAAAGTCTGCGGCGCTATTTTGGGCATTAACGGCGGTGCTACTGCAGCCCCAGAGGCAGAGGGCACTGAGTAGGAGACTGACGAGGACTGGCGTCCAACGCTGGGGGTTGAAGGGGTTGAGCATCGGGAATGGGTTGAATCTTCAGGACTTATGCATTTGTATTGATTAGCATAGCTTGCGAGCTCCCCCCAGCTACACTGACCCCCTGAGTAAAGATGCTGCCTGGATTGTTCATCGCAATCACCGAGATTCGTATCGAACCCACCGAAGCAAGATTCCAGGTGGTGCGGGTTGCTGACGGGGTGTTGCTCCCCCCCATCCAATCCGTCTCGGGCAATGTCCCCCTTGATCGGGCGGAGCAGGCAAAAGTGAACCAGCTCAATGCAGTGGCAATTACGATTGAGGTCAGTAACGCCGACAAGACTCAGGTGGTGCGGCTCGAATTTCCGACCCCCGCCAGCGGCGTCCTCTCCTTAAAGCGGCGCTTGGGAATCCTGGTCGCCGAGAGTCGCGCTCAATTGGGGTGACCGGTGGCGGGCGATCGTGATTGATTGTCAATTTCAAATGCGTAAGCCCGGCTAGACGAGGCTTAGCAGCCCCTAAGAAGCCGTGGATAAAGTGAGTACAAAGGCTAAATCGGTCGTGGCTTCCAGGGCATGGGGAGCATTTGCATTCATGAAAATGAACACGCTGGGTTTAAGGGAGATTTTCTCTCCTTCCAAGGTCAGTGTCCCTGTCCCGGCGATAACCTGTACTGTGGCATTAAGGGTGGAGGTCTGTTCGGCAATGCTGGTGTTTGCGGCCAGACAAAATAGACTGGTTTGACATACTGCACTCTGCCAGATGGTTTTGCTCAACACACCGGATTGAGGATATTCAAGATGGTCTTCGAGTTGAAGAAATCGTGTTGTCGGGGAAATTAAGGTTGTGGACATGGTTCTGAAACGGGTAAGGGATTTTGGGTGTGGGTTTCGGGATCTGACTCAGCACACTGCAAGAAAATGTGCCAGAAATGATGTTTTTCGGTGGTGGGCATCTTGCTCGCCATGGGGAGCATCCCACTTTTGCCAATGCCATCTCAGTACTACCTTCGAGCAATCTCCCTTCCCCTCATCCCCAGCCCTTCTCCCTGGGGAGAAGGGGGTGTTTCCTCTCCCTGGGGAGAGGATTAAGGTGAGGGGTTGCGTAAC
>JBCDEB010000037.1:0-48871 GCA_039180005.1 Cyanobacteria bacterium P01_G01_bin.54
ATATTCAAATATTTTGGTGATATAATATAAAAAACTTTTTTATTGGTTAGGGTTATTTTTACACATATAAAATCTTATATCTCCTGTCGGGGCGCGGAACCCGCGCCCCTACAGGAGACAAACCAAACCCTAAACAGGGGGTTGCAAAATCTATAGGACTAACGCAGGGCAGGGAAACCCAGCTCCTACGGTTGAATCGAATGATTGATCCTTTTTTTCTCTCCAGAGAATTAACCCGACTTTGCTAAGGGGATCGGTGCAGCCGGGGGATCTCAAAAGCTCTACCGATTTATAGTGAGTCCCTGATTGGATTATGATCTCCTGATTCTAGCTCACTTCATCTCATAACCAAACACCGCCGGATCCACCGCATCCAGATTAATATCACTCAAGCCCAACTCTGCCCAACGGGCATCCACCCGCGTCGCCACATCGGGGTCAGATTCGAGCACCTCACCCCAAGCATGATCCGTCTCCGGCGGGATTTTGGTCGTGGCATCGATGCCCATGCGGCCACCAAGGCCGAGCTTTTCACTGGCAAAATCTAGGGTATCAAAGGGGGTATCGGGCAGGATAAACACATCCCGCACCGGGTCGACTTTGGAGCTAATCGCCCAAACCACCTGACGGGGATCGCGGATATTGACCGCTTTATCCACCACGACCACAAACTTGGTGTAGGTGAACTGGGGCAGCACCGTCCAGAAGGCCATGGCGGCGCGTTTGGCTTGACCGGGATAGGCCTTGTCAATGGCAATAATTGCCATCTTGTAGCTGAGGGCTTCCATAGGCAGCAGAAAGTCCACAATCTCCGGGACTTGTTGCCGCAAAATGGGCGTATAGACGCGATTGAGGGCGATCGCCATCATCGCCTCTTCCTTGGGCGGGCGACCGCTAAAGGTGGTGAGATAGATCGGGTTTTTACGATGGGTCAAACAATGGAAGCGGATCAGGGGTGAATCTTCGACGCCGCCGTAATAGCCCATATGATCGCCACAGGGGCCATCGGGTAACATCTCACCGGGCGTAATCGTGCCTTCGAGGACAAACTCTGACTGGGCGGGCACTTCGAGATCTAGGGTTTTGCACTTTGCCAAGTGAATGCCACTTTTCCCGTAGAGCCCAGCAAAGAGCCATTCCGAGAGATCCACCGGAATGGGTGTGGCCGCCGCCATGATGATCAGCGGATCGACACCGAGGGCGATCGCCACCTCCAGCTTTTTCCCCACCTCTGCCGCCTTGCGCAGATGCCGGGCCCCACCCCGCACCGAGAGCCAATGCACCGTCATCGTATTTTTCGACTGTAATTGCAGACGGTAGACCCCCACATTGGCAATGCCGGTTTCGACATCCTTGGTGATCACCAGCCCCAGAGTAATAATTTTGCCCGCATCCCCCGGATAGGGGCGGATCAGGGGCAGGGTATTGAGATCGAGTTCATTTTCGGGAATCACCACCTGATGGCAAGGCGGCAAAAAGTCCCGCAGGGGCTTGGCCTTGACCACATCAAAGAGCACCTTGCCAAAGTCGATCGCCTGAGCAAGTTTTTTGGGCGGTTTGGGCTGCTGCAGCATCCCCAGCTTGCGCCCGAGCTCTTCGAGTTCCTGGGGGTTCTCGCGGTTCATGGCCCAGCAGATCCGCTCGACCGTGCCCATCAAGTTGACCGCCACCGGGAACTGCGCTCCCTTGACATTTTCAAACAGCAGCCCCGGCCCACCCACTTGCAACATGCGGTTGGCGATCTCGGCAATTTCTAAATCCGGGTCAACCGGGGCGCTAATGCGGCGCAGTTGGCCCCGGTCTTCGAGCTGTTGAATAAAGCCCCGTAGGTCTCTGGGCATGGGTCGAGTTTCGTTTACATTACGTTACGATTCTAGCCCGCGCGGGGAGTCCCTCAACACCATAATATTGGTCGTCGCTCAGGCGCAGCAGTCGGAAGGCCAGGGGCAGGGCGTCGGTGGTGTGCATGGGCTCAAAAAAAAGGAGGGAAAAGTTCAGCTTTGTTGAGCTTTTCCCCATTCATCTGTGGAGTTGTGATTTCTATTATAGGACTTACGCCATTTGACGGTTGCCCCCCAGCGGGACAGTCCGCTAATTGTCCCCATTAGGTTCAATACCTGCGGCTCGGAGTTGAGCGATCAACCGCTCGGCCCGTTGGCATTCTTCTTCTGCTCGTTGAGACGCTGCTTCCGCCCGTTGGCGTTCTGCTTCTGCTCGTTGAGACTCTGCTTCCGCCCGTTGAGACTCTGCTTCTGCCCGTTGAGACTCTGCTTCTGCCCGTTGGTGCTCTTCTTCTGCCCGCTGTTGTTCCCGCAGGGCTTTTTCTGCGCCCCAGGGGAGCAGCTCGCCAGTTGCATCCCACCAGCGCAACCAATCGCCTTGACGGTTCTCGCGTGTGCCCTGCCAAACTCCGAGAAAGAGGTTGAGTTCCGGTAGCCAGTAGCGTCCTTGGGCATTGGGTGTTTCAAGTTGATAGCGCTGGTGCTGATCCAAACGATGAAGCTCTAGGCGTCCCGTATCCGGATCGAAGATGCCGTAGCTGGGCACTTGCAAAATGCGCTCGTAGAAGAAGAATTTACCCGGTGGATGGGTGGCTTTACTGGAATATTCACCGCCTTCTGTTGCGGAGAGGAATTCCAGGACGATTGCCGGAATCTCCCCTTGCAAATGGGGGGTATAGCTGCGAACCACCTCTGAACGCGGAACGGTAATGTGGGGGATGTAGGCCCAGTCCGGGGCTTTAACCACAAACTGCTGCTTGAACTGAGCGCAAATACCGTAGTTAGTGGGTGTCAGCGCGGTTTCTGGCAGGCGCTGGGCAACTTGCAAACTCTCGGTCAGGGCAGCGGCCAGCGCGGGTTGGTTGATGTTGTCCACAGGGTCATCGGGCAGCACAAAGTCAGCGGGCAACTTCTCCCAGGTGATTAAGAGTTGGGGCGCAGTGGTAATCATGCTGACCTATGCAAATGTACTGAATTTAACCTCCAGTATAACCCAAGCAGACGGGGGCAATCAGTGGGCGAGATTTATTTGAGGATCTCTAGGGTTAGGGGATATTTCCAGAGCTTGCCCCCATTGGCTTTGAAGCTACCGATAATGGGGAAGACGAAACTACAGCCGACAACAGTTGCTAAGACCAGACCGGCGATCGGCGCGAATACAACCACCAGGCCAATGACTTCATAGATGGCTGAGAGGATCGCGATAAACATCAAAAGACCGCCAATCACTGAGTAGAGGGCTGAAGAGATCAACCAATTAACCACCATTTTGCCATGTTGATCCAGTAGGGGGAATTCCTCTTTCTTCATCTGCCAAATCACAATCGGTACAATAATGCCGCCAAAGGGAATAACAATACCACTGAGTTGTGAAAGATGTAGAAAGATCGCCCATTGACGAAACTCTGAGTTGTGATCGGGATTGCTCATAAAAAACTCCAAAATATCGAGTTAAGGGGTTGAGAACGAGGCGAGATTTATTTAAGAAACTCTAGGGTTAGGGGATATTTCCAAAACAGTCCTTTATTTGCCTTTAAGCCCCCAATAATTGGGAACACAATACTACAAACAAACACAACCGCCAAGATGATAAAGCCGACAATAACTGCCGATGAAATCGCGCCAACAACACCATAGATCAGGGACGAGATGATCCAATTCGTGACCATTCTGCCATGCTCATCAATACCGGGGAGTTCTTCTTTTTTAAGTTGCCAAATAACAATGGGCACAATGATACCGCCCAAGGGAATGACGAAATTACTCAGTTGTGAGAAGTGTAAGAACATTGCCCATTGACGAGACTCTTGGCTTTGATCGGGGCGATTCATAGAGAACTCCAAAATGTGGGTGAAAGGTGTGGTGAGGAAGGGTGGGGTTGAAATGGATGCTGTTGGCGAAGTCCATATTTCGCCAATCACATCAAGTGGGCATTGCCCAACCGACTCGCTTCCCCCAGGTTAAGGGTATTTCGGCTGGGGTTCTTTGAAATCGAGATTTTATTCCAATTTCTGAGCGCCCATCAGACCGCTGCTGAACCGGATTACCAACGGGCCAGTTCAGCGAGGACCTGTTGCTGCAATGTCTCCAGATCACCATTAATGCCTTCTTTAAACCATTGGCCGATCGCATCTAACGGCGTAAACGTGTCTCCTGCTTGCCAGGTGAGGGTTTGGTTAATTGGGGTAAGGTGAGTGCCGGGGAGCAGTTGCCAGCGGGTGGAACTGCCAAACTTGGCTTCGAGGAGGGGCAAGAGGGTCACGGTTTGGTCAATGTCGTCACGGCGAAACTGAATGAGCAGGTTCTGGGCGATTCCATAGTCTTGACGCACCAAGGTCAAGGTCTCTTGCGGTGAGGGGGTAAACCGCAGTTCGAGGGTTTCGCGCAGGTTTAACTCCTGCACCAGCGGGATTGATCGCTCCACCGGATAGTTGTTAAAGGCCAGCAAAATATTGCCCGCTCGTGTCACCGTGTAGACACTGCCAATGAGCAGGTGCAGCTTGACGCCCATGCTATGCCCGAGGCCATAAATGGGGAGTCCAGGGGGCAGACGCTCGAGTGCTTGCCAGCGGGCGTAGCATTGCTCAAAGCGATTGAGCACATCCCGAGCGATCGCCTGGTGGTCAAAGGTATTCAGAAACGGTGTGGCAATGATGGCATAGCCAGCTTCGGCGATGGCATTTAGCAAGCTGCGATAGCTCAGATGGGGGGCAGTGGCCAAAAAGGCCCCACCCAGGAAATGGATCACCCCCTGGGGACGGGGTGGAACGCGGAGCCAATTGCCTGCCCATTCATCCCAGGGGTCAGCCGCAAAAAAACGCAGGGGATCGAACATCAAGCCCTCTCTCCATTTACAAGCCCCACTGCTGCCACTTGCAGCAACTCAGCAAGCTCAGGATCGCACCGCAGCTCAGCTAGATGGGTGTCTTGGTTGATTTTAGTTAAATAATAGGCGGGGAACCGTTGCAGCAGCGGTTCAAGCTGGCGAATCACGCCGGGGCGATCGCCCAGCTGGGCACAGCAGAGCGCCCAGGCATATTGGGTCTGGTCATCATCCGGCTCTGCCAAATAGAGACACCGATATTGATTCCAGGCTTGATAATAGATGCCCATCTGTTCCCAGGTTTGCGCTTGCTGGAACTGGGCCCAATAGTCGCCGGGCCGCACCGCCAAGGCTTGTTGATAATGGTGCAGCGCTTGCTCATATTGCCCCAAACCTTGGTAAGCATCCCCCTGGCGATAGAAGCACCAATAGTCTTGGGGACGCAGGGTTAGGGCGGCTCTATAGCAAGCGATCGCAGCAGCAAATTGGTTACTACGGCGCAGGGATTCTCCCTGGCGATAGACCGACCAATAGTCGTCCGGCTTGAGCCGCCGAGCTCGGGCAAAATAGTCAGCAGCCTGGGCATATTGCTGGAGTTCTTCCAGGGCAATATAGCCCAAGCTATACCAAGCCCAATAGTCTTCAGGGCGGACTTGAGCTGCTTTTTGGTAGCTCTGGAGCGCGGCTGCGTAGTCACCCAGATCCTCGAGCACCGAACCCTGACGATACCAGCTCCAATAGTCATTGGGTCGATAGTTGAGCGCCTGTTCATAATAGGCCAACGCCTCACGATAGTTGCCCTGCTCATAGAGCCGACTGGCTTGGAAGAAGCAACTCTGATAGTCTTCTGCCTGAACTTCCAGAATGCGCGCTGGGATTTGAGTCATAGTCATCTGTCCCGAATCGCTCTCAACCTAGCAGATTCTTTAATGAAATACCTCTCAAAGTATAAAAAAATATAAATCGACTGACTTAAATCGCGTAATTTATTGTTTTTACTCCAGACAAAGGAATAGAGCCAAATAACTGAAAGACAAATGACCTGATCCGTTTGGGGTCGGCTCGTCTCAACCCTACCGTCAATCTACTCGGGTACAACTACAAATGAATTCTTCCCTTCAAGCCGTCATTCGCCAAGCCCTCAGCACAGGCTATCTCTCGCTCCAGTCGGAAAACCAACTCCGTCACCTGCTCCATAACACTCGCTATGACGGTGAAACACTCTGGGCTTTTACTCGCCTCCAGATCGCAACTATGGAAGGAACCGTCATTCAGCAGTCTCGCCAACAGTTATTAGAGTCTTGCTCGCTAGAACCCCTGAATGCAGCCTAGGGCAGCGTCAACTCTAAATTTTAGGTTGGTGTTGAGGATCGCGAAACCCAACACAACCAATGCTGATACTGGTTTACTCTACTCTTCGGGAATGCCAAAGGCAAACGAGAAGGCTTCGCCAACAGGATTCAATTCAATCTGCATGACAACCCTTCATTCTACTTTTGACACAGCACTAGGGCTGCAAGATGGCAGTTCAGAGTTTAGGGCGTGTCATCATTTAAAGCCAGAAGCCTGATGGGACAAGGGACAGAGCGCCCGACCCAAAAAACAGAAAAGGGGGCTGTAAGCCAGTCATAGTAAGAGTTTGAAATCTAAATGATGACAGCCCCTAGCAATTCATCCGGTCATCACAGAATACGCTAAACCCTTGGCAGGGGGGACGCAGATTCGAAAAGCTCACTGATCACCTGCGCTACAGAAGTCCCGATTTATAGTCTTGAGTTCCATAAGGCTCTGAACTTTGAACGTTGAACTCTGAACTCGGTTTCTACGTTAATACCGCTGGCAAAGCCGTGGAGTCTTGACTGTGCCCTGCTTCCCAGAGTTGTTCCGAGTCCACGATAGCGCTAAAGTAGCAGTCGGGGGGTTTTCGCTGTGAACGGTGTAGACAATGTGCAGTTCGTGTGAAGTTCGGTGGCATGGAAGCAGTTGATGTAAAAAAACAAGCGCAGCAGGGTAGTATGGCGGCAATCATTCAGATTCTCAATGCGCAGTTGGCTGAGCATGGGGTACGGACGCGGGCACTACTCATTGATGGCGTGCTGCAACTGCTCTGTGAAGCCAATACTGAAGCCGAACTCGAACCCATCGAATTGGTGTCCCGAGTCCGGGAGATTTTGGAGGCGATCGAGCTCCGTCACCTGCGACGGGTGAACATGTTTGGTCGCATTGCCCAGGAGCAGCAGATGCTCTGGCTTGAAGAGATGGCTCGCAACCCCGATCACTCCATCCTCTGGACCCAAACGATTACGCTGCGGCGATCGCCCTTTTGGCGACGCTGGTGGCCGCTGGGAACCGCCGCCTCTAACACCACAACAACCCGTGCAGCAACCGAGACATCACCGATTGACCCCGACGTCGAGCCCGACGCTGAGTCAGACGCTAAGGCGATCGCAATGACGACCCTGGCATCCCCTACGCCTGCCACACCGCCCCCCATTCCAGAATTCTCCGCTTTTGAAGCGCCTGCTACCGCTGCTCCTACACCCCCTGAGAACCCTAACCCGCCAACAGCTCACCCCCCCCCTGTCGTCCCTCCTGAGCGCAACATCTCGGAGCTGCGCAACAGCCTGGGAATTGTACTCTTGTGTATCATTAGCTTTGCGCTGGGTCAGTACTATCATCAATGGCGCTCTGCCCAAACGCCAGTGACCCAAACACCGGAAGCATCGAACCCTGAGTCAAACACCGCACCCACCCCACAACCCACAACCGTCGTCATCTCCCCCACACCCATCGCCAGCCCCACCGTCGATACCCTAACCCCCGCAACCCAGCAAGCGGTCGATGCGTTCTCAGCTGCGGTGCGGCTCGCGGAAGAAGCCTCCCTCGGGGGTCAGTCCGCTCAAACCGTCCAACAATGGCAAGCTTTGGCGAAACAATGGCAAGCGGCTTCTGAGCTAATGCAGGCTGTACCGGACTCCGATGAACGTTACGCCATCGCCCGCGATCGCAGCACCACTTATCAGCAAAATAGCGAAGTAGCAAAGCAAGAAGCCCAGAAGCGCCAGGGGTTGCCCACACCGCCTTGAGGCTTAGCTTGAAGATAACGCGCCCTAATTTGCGCTGATCGGTTGGCTATACCGAAAGAACGGGCTGTAGACGCCGCTTGAACTCGGCCACCAATTCAGCTTTAGTGCGGACAATTTGCCCGACATTAACATAATGATCCGCGAGTTGCTCAAGCTGGCCATTTAACACTAGCGTACCCACCTGACCCGAACTGATATTGGTAAAAACAAAGGCATCATGCTTGGCGTAATGGGCAAGCTGCTTGTGAAAATATCGAGGCAGGGTATGCCAGGCGATCGCCGGATTCTTATGGTGTTCGATATGATACCCATCATTAAAATTGAGGGCATTAGTCGAGGTGTTAATACAAGTAAAGGATGATTTATAAATGTTGGTTGGATCGTCGGGATCAACAAAAACATGTTGCTTCCAATTGCCTTCCATAAGGGCAAATGACAAAATAATGGTCGGCAGAATAAATACGAAAAGGGTGGCGATCGGTCGTACCTGAAACAGGACGTAAACTGTTGTAAAGAATAGCAAGGTTCCCGAAAAACAGCGTAGGGCAACTTTCTGACGTTTCTGCTGCATCAAATGGTAGGGTAACTCGAACCAAATCAAAAATACATAGCGTAGCATATATTTAAAATGCTCTAGCTTGGAGTCGCGCTGATACGGCATTGTGGAGCTGACATCATGGGGAATAACATTATTCTCGCTATGGTGCATGGCAATATGATGGGCATAATATGTCCACAATGGCATACCAAAAAAATTACACAATATGCTGGTATTGATATGGTTTAAGAACCCCCACTTTTTGTTGAAGATTGGGGTATGGGTTGAGTAATGCAGACCAAGAATAAAAGATCGCGCCTGAACAAAAAGATTAAAGAGCACATAACCCATTCCCAATCCAGATAGCAGAAGGTCGGGGAGTTTTCCTTCGAGGACATATAGACTAATTGCCATGGGAACGGTCGTGAGCAAAACGTTAACCATAACATAGACAATAAAGATATTGTCTGCACCTTTCCGCTTTAATAGATGCTCGATTACCCATTGACTTGCGTTTTCAGGCAGCGCAAACCAATGTTCATGCCGACTTTGCTCTAAATCAGACTTATTGAGATCTAAAGCGATTTCTACTGTTGTATTCATGTTGCTATCTTTTTGCTTTGACCTCAAATCACATCATTGTTGTTTGGTGTGATTTTTTTAAATTAACTGGATATTACTGTATCATACAAATCCTGATGGTATGACTCAAAATGAAGGTGCAGCATACTAACGAAGACTGAATCTGCGGTGCGGTGAGCTTGCCGAACTGTCGAGGTCTGAGCAGTCGGGCTACCCCTCCGGGACGTTACACGAATGACAGGCCCAATCCCCATCCTAGTTTTATTTGGAATCTACTGGTCAGATCTGGCATCAGATAAGTAATTTTTCTAGTGCCTAGCATGAGGTAAATTGGTTCACATGCTTCCTTTATGAGCCCCAGAGATTGTATTTAAAGATACAGTAAATAGCTCGAAAACCATCACGCCAGTTAATCTTTTTGCCATCTCGATAGGTGCGTCCGTAGTAGGAAATCCCCACTTCATAAATACGGCAGTTGAGCTTGGCAACCTTGGCCGTAATTTCGGGCTCAAAGCCAAATCGATTCTCTCTTAGCTGAATTTGTTCTAGAATCTCCCGACGGAAGGCCTTGTAGCAGGTTTCCATATCCGTCAGGTTCAAATTGGTGAACATATTCGAGAGGGTGGTCAAAAAGACATTGCCCACCATATGCCAGAAATAGAGCACCCGATGGGGTCGTCCGCCCATAAAGCGAGAGCCAAACACGACATCCGCTTGGTTGTTGAGAATGGGCTCAATCATGATGCCGTATTCTTGGGGGTCGTATTCGAGATCGGCATCCTGGACGATCACAATTTCCCCGGTTGCAGCCTGAAAGCCACTGCGGAGGGCTGCCCCTTTTCCTTGATTCTGGGGATGGTAAATAATGCGATCGACCTGCTGGGAGAGTCCGTTTTCGAGGAGGGCGCGGGTGCCGTCGGTTGAATCGTCATCGACAATAATGATTTCTTGATCCGAGATCGGCGAGCGCTGTACCGCCTCAATGATCGATGCGATCGTGTGGACTTCGTTAAAGCAGGGAATAATAACAGAAAGCTTCATTAAAGCGGAGTTCAGGGTTCAAAGTTCAGGGTTCAGAGTGCTGATCCGACAGGTGGGCCGTGGATGTTGGATCAATGGCCCATCTCCGCCGTCCTGAACCGGGCGCACCCCATTTAAACCCGTTGCAGTCTACCACTGTTCTATATCCATTGCTCAAACCACATCCGCAGTTGATAGGCCGCTGGCGTTAAGGGCAGGCCGAGATAAATGGGCGACCAAAACCAAAAGGCCAAGCCCCCCAGCCCCAGGATACTCAAGGCGATCGCCCGTGAGAGTCCAGGCTGCTGCCAAGCTTGCCAGATCCAGTAAGCCAACGCCAATTGGGCAAACACCAGGGCGCTCATATAGTGGTAGAGGAAGGTACAGCGTGAAACCAGCGCCCAAGGCAATAGATTCGCCCCATAGCCCCAGAGACAATAGCGCCAGAGAGATGCTGGCCAGAACCCGGCCATCGGTTCTGCACGAAACCCAAAGCAGCCCACCAGCATCAGGGCGATCGCCACCGTTGAGCACCACCACAACAGGGGGTTGCCCATGGCATGAACGGCATAGACAATTTTTTCAAAGCCATGGGGCAAAGGCGGCACAGCAGGAACGAGGCTCTTGAGATCGGCGGCGGTACTGTAGAAGTAGGCTACCGGTCGGGCCATCAATGGCCAACTGTACCAGGGCGAACAATAGGGATGGACATCCACGCCACTGCCCACCGCACCATGAAAGGCCAGCATCGCCCGGTGCAACTGCCACAGATTCAGCTCGGGGTTGAGCCACAGATGGGGAATCCAGAGCAGACCATACACCAAGAGGGGCAGAGCAACAAAATAACCGAGAAGGGTCGTGAAAGAGAGTCCAGCCAGCCCTTGCCAAGGAGAATGGGGGTCTGGGGGCGGACGCAGCTTAAGGCTCAACCAGAGCCCATAAATCACCAGTCCAAACCCCAGTCCGTTCCACTTAACCGCGATCGCAGCGCCCAAGCAACTGCCCGCAATAGTGAGCAACTGCCAACGGGAGAGCGATGGCTTGTCGGGACGGGTTCGAAACCCGCCCCTGCCCCGCTGGGGAATCTGATTCGGTTGGGTCAGGGCGAGGATCAAAAACCAATGGCTCAAAAGACCCAACAAGACCAAGTAAATATTGTTGAGCCCATAGCGTGACTCAACCAAAAACAAACCATCCAGCAGTGCCACTAGGGCGGCGATCGCCCCCAGGAGCCGCTTGCCCGAGAGGCGGGTGGCAATGAGTCCGAGAATCACCGGGATACCGGCACCGGCCAGTCCATTCAACCAGCGATAGCTCCAGGTCGAGCGCACCGAGCCGGTCAGGCCATTGACCATCTCCTGGCCAATCGGGAGGTGAGAGCCAAGCCAAATGCCCATCGCAATGATGTATTGGCTTAAGGGGGGATGGGAATTGTAGACATAGTCACCCAGCAGGTAGCGATTGGCAAAAACCGGATAGTAAATTTCATCAAACACCAGGGTGTTGATCTGACCGATGCGCCACCAACGCAGGGCTAGCGCCACCCCAAATACCCCCATCAGCAGCCAGCGCAGCCAGGGCCAGGATGAAACCGTTACCGGTCGGGTGGAACGGCTTTTTGGCATGGGCCAAGTCTCCCCAAGGGCGGTCTGAGAATCTCCCCAAGCGTACCAATAACCCTGAGAAAATGGGTGGTATTTTAATCCCGACTGATTAAGTCGGGATAGTTTGACGCTGTTTTTCGAGCTGTGTTACTATCAGGCGGCTGTTTTTGAAGATTCCAAGCCAGAAATGTACCTGGAGTACTGCTGCTGCTCGTTAGTAGCGGACAAGATGCAGATATCCCTCCAGGAGGCTGCACCGATGATGCTGCTCACTGACCACCTGCACGATAGAAACCAGAGCAGGTTAAATGTAGGGCAAGCGTTTCGCCTGTTCTAGATGATGATTCTTTTTAAGAAGCACTCTTAGACATCGGTTCCGTCCCATTCGCCGTTTGCAAATTTCTTGTTCACCGCAACAGGATTGCCCTCAACCCTATTCCCCGAAACCATGACCCAAGCGATCGCCCCTCCCCCCCAGCGCAGCGAAGCTGCCACCCTGACCAAACTTATTTCTAAGGAGGGCGGCTTTGAGTATGACCTCAAGGCTATCAATATCTGTGAGAACACCTTCGCCCCCCTAGAAGTCGCCTACGACTACGACAAAATCAAAGACACCGTCAGTCGTGCCACGATCGCCGCCGGACCCCATTCTATCTGGCGCTATCGTCCCTTCCTGCCCGTCGCCACCGATCACGTCATTGATGTGGGCACCGGCATGACCCCCCTGGTGAAGTCCAATCGGTTAGCCCATCGCCTTGGCATCAAAAACCTCTACATCAAAAATGATGCCGTCAACATGCCCACCCTTAGCTTTAAGGATCGAGTGGTGTCGGTCGCCCTGACCCGCGCACGGGAGTTGGGCTTCTCGACCGTCTCCTGTGCGAGCACCGGGAATTTGGCAAACTCAACGGCGGCGATCGCCGCCCACGCCGGCCTCAACTGCTGTGTTTTTATCCCCGCCGACCTCGAAGCGGGCAAAGTCCTGGGCACGCTTGTCTACAACCCCACCGTCATGGCCGTTCAAGGCAACTACGATCAAGTGAATCGTCTTTGCTCCGAGGTTGCCAATACCTACGGCTGGGGCTTTGTCAATATCAACCTACGCCCCTACTATTCCGAAGGGTCCAAGACCCTGGGTTTTGAAGTCGCCGAGCAACTGGGCTGGCAACTTCCCGACCACATCGTCGCGCCCCTGGCCTCCGGCTCTCTCTATACCAAAATCCGCAAGGGCTTTGAAGAGTTTGTAAAAGTGGGTTTGGTTGAAGACAAAACCGTCCGCTATAGCGGGGCGCAGGCCGAAGGCTGCTCCCCGATTGCCCAAGCCTTTAAGGAAGGACGGGACTTTGTCGCGCCAGTTAAACCCAACACGATTGCTAAGTCGATCGCGATCGGCAACCCTGCTGACGGCATTTATGCCCTAGAGCAAGCCACACAGACCAATGGCCATATCGAATCCGTCACCGATGCCGAAATTGTCGATGGCATGAAGCTGTTGGCCGAAACCGAAGGCATCTTCACCGAAACCGCAGGCGGCACCACGATCGCCGTACTCAAGAAGCTGGCCGAAGCGGGTAAAATCAATCCCGACGAAACCACCGTCGCCTATATCACTGGTAACGGCCTCAAGACCCAAGAAGCCGTCCAAGGCTATATCGGTGAACCACTCACCATCGAAGCCAAGCTCGATAGCTTTGAGCGAGCCTGGGAGCGGGCGAAGACCCTGGATCGTCTGGATTGGCAACAAACCTTGGTTTAGGGGTTCAAAGTTCAAGGTTCAAAGTTCAGAGCGTCCGAGTCCGCCTAGGGCGGCTCCAAAAGCGGCAGAAACTTTTTCTAAGAAGCGAATTGGGCCGACTCACCTCCCTCCTCGGTCGAGAGTAATCCTCTCGGTTGGAGATTTCAAAGCAGAACATCCGGGGTAGGTATGGTTTCCACACCCAGCCCATTACAGGTTAATCCAGATCCTGAACCATGGGTTGCAGGGTACATTGAACTGACGCAGGGCAGGGAAACCCAGCCCCTACCATTGAATCAATTTGAACCTTTAACGTTGAACTTTTAACTTTTAACTCTAAACCTTGAACTCTTACACATTCTGAACTCAAAAACATGGCCATTAAAGTTCTCATCCCCACCCCCCTACAAAAGTTCACCAACAACGCAGCGACCATCGAAGTGGCGGCTGGGGACACAATCAATGACTTGATCAACACCTTAGAAACTGACTACCCCGGAATTAAGGCACGCCTTTGTGATGAGTCTGGCGTGCCGCGCCGCTTTATCAATTATTATGTCAACGAGGAAGATATTCGCTTTTTAAAGGGGGTGGATACGACGCTCAAGGATGGTGATGAGGTGAGCATTGTGCCGGCAGTTGCGGGGGGCTAACGCTCGCATTTTTACAACTCGGCATTTTTTCGAGGCAGTTTCCCTATCCTTACCCTGACTAGCGCTGGGGCAACGAGGGGAGAACTGCCCCAATTTTGTTCTGCAAACGACACGTCTCACGTTAATCTTGGTTTAGCTGAAATAATTGTGGGCCAATCATTATGAGAGTCTACCGTCACGTATGGGGCGCATTGACTGGAGCGGCGATCGCGCTTGCCATCGCGCAACCTGCTGCTGCAAACACTACAGCCATTGTGGATGTTCAGCTTCAGCGTGGCGATCGTCAGTTCAGCCCCCCTCGAACACCTCCTGGAACAAGACTGGGTGTATGGCTAGCCAACCAATGCTTGGGGATGGAAATTCCTCTCTCTTCGCCCACTGTTGCGCAGTCAAAGTCATTTTCTGGATTACCGCCAATTGATTCCTCTTTGCGTTTTGAATTGGACTCTGATCAGCCAGTAATATTAAAGATTGTCGATAAGCCTATTGATGAGGTGCTACAAATCTTAGCTGAAATAGCTAAATTGAATGTAATTTTCACCACCCATGTTGAAGCAAAACAGCTAGAACAGAGGTTCAGCCTAGAGGTACAAGATGAATCACTCGAAGATATTTTTAATTATATTCTTCAAGTCTCAGGTTTGAAGGCAATTCGTCAAGACCAAGCGATTCTTATCGCCAATCAATCAGCACTGCATCTTCAAGAGATAATCAGCCCCACTTTTCGGATCAACCGAGTTAATGCAGAACAAATTGTGGCTCATTTTGAGAATTGTGGCGCTCAGCGCATAGCTCAGAGTGACAACGACAAAAAACGTATAGAAACCGATGAATTTGGCTTTTTTACACCTGACATCATTAGCCCTTCACCTGATCATGATAATAATCAATATTATCCTCTAAAAAGTTTGTATGTATCTTCTAATCCACTATGGGATAGTATTACGCTGACAGGTGAACCATACAAAGTTGGACTTGCTTTAGAGCTGACGAGAGTTTTAGATGTTCCTTCTCATCCAGTAGGGGTAAATATCAAGATTCTGAGTGTCGATCGGGAGCGGCTTGGTCGAATAGGACATAGCTTTGGCCACCTAAATGAACTTGCTTTAGAAAGATCAACTTACGATCTGATTAACTTTAATGCTCAAGGTTATTCCCTGCCTGAAAGTGTTGAAGATGCCTGGGACTTCATAACACTTATACAACATCTATTAGATAATAGTACTAATAATTCAGTCGCAACTCTTTTAGATCAGAATCTTGCTATTCCGCAAGGTCAAATCGATACGGTAAAGCTAGTGGAAGAGGTTATAACAGATGTTGAAATTGAGCGGGAAGTCGGCCATAATCTAACAACCCTCAATATAGAGACAGAGACTGGAGAAGTAGGCTTGCTCTTATCAATCAAGATGGGATATGTCGATCATGAAGAATCAGTCCCTCTGATCACAATGGAGATTGACCCGACAGTGCTATCTGTCGCTGAGAAAGTCTCATACTCTGAGGATAGAGTGACAAATACTTCGAATGTGATTGAACGACAGCAGCTATCATCCGGAACTCTACGAGTATACAGTGACCACACAGCGTTACTGGCAGGCATATTTCCACTTGGAGAAGCGTTTCCTGCATCAGCACAACCAATTTTTTCAGAGCTTCCTGGCTTGAGGTTGTCACTTCAGCGCATTGCAGAATTCAATCGCAATCGAAACCGTGAAGTGGTTATTTTAGTGACGCCATCTCTACAAGTAGAAATACCTTAAATCAATTGATATAAAGCGCTGAACATTTGATGGTTTTGATGGGTGTAAATGGGTTGAGGTGGGCGATGCCCACCTTACTTTTTTTGGAACAAGCAATACTACCACGATCGTGTCAGCGAGAGCACCACCGCCGGATCGCAAATATCTTCGCCCCCTTGGCAATCGGCTTTAGCAACATCACTATCGGAGAACTTCAAGGACAAAGTGTAGTTGTCGCGAGTATAGTTCAAGGCAATGTTCCACGTATTCCAATCTGGCAGTCCGAAGCGGGTGTTTTCTTCGATCGCTTGACGGACAAAGGTGGTGGAGACAAAGACGTTTTCGGTAATGGGCACTGTCACCAACGCTTCAAGATACAGACTATCTCCGGTTTCAAACAGCCAGTTGGGGGAATAGCCCAATTCTCCAGTGACGGAAAAGGCATCAAAGTCGTAGGTAAGACTGGGGAAAATTTCCCAGAAGTTATAGCGAAAACCATCGGAATTGCCCAGATAGGCAAAGTAATAGCCAATTAAACCGGCCGAGAGGCGATCGCTAATTTGATAATGCGCCCCCACATACCAGTCTGTTTCAATATTGGGAGCATTATTGCGGCCAAAATCGATATTGGTCCCTAGGACGCCTGCATAGAGGGTGAGGTCATCGGCAACGGGTTGGTTGTATTGCACAACGCCTTGAACCGCCGGGCGGCTACGGGTTTGAGAAATGCCCCTGCCAATGTAATTACTGGTTAGCGTCAGGCTGCCTGAGAGAAAGCCGGGCGCTGGAGTTGCATCATCTGCATTGGGTTGCTCGTTGGTCTCGGGCTCCAGGGTCTCCGGATCGAGACCGTCGCTTTGGGCGAGGATGGATGTATCTAGAACGGACTCTACAGACAAGGTTTTGGGGGAGAGCAGCGGCATGGCTTGGGTGAAAACCCGATTCTGCTGTTCCAGATATTGCCGAAGGGATGAGGGGTCAGGTTCTACGGCTAAGACGCGATCGTGGACTTTATCACGGGGTTGTGACTCATCCCCAGTGAACGCGATCGGGGTTCCAAACCAAGCCGCTGCTGAGAGCCCTTGCCCTAGCAGCTCTCGGCTGGGGTCTGCTGCGGGCTGTGAGTTGAGAGGGGTTGCTAAAACATCATGATCCGGGGCAATATCCTTGGGCGGCAGCGGGGTTGGCTTGCTTTGGGCCGCACTTTGGCCCGAGGCTCCCAGTAGTAACAATACGGCAAGGGGAAACGGACTGAAGTTCGATAAAGTTCTCATACAATTCATCTGGAGCAGTGACAGGCGAGACAAGGGTTTTGCACCAGTTCTTTAGATGCTGACGACAGATTTTCAGATTAAAATCCCGATACAGCAAGGGTTTCATCCCTGCGTTTGCGCAGCGTCCTGAGCGGGAAACTGTCAATTGCAAACCGCAAACTGGTCTTACGTTGTGCTCGTTGATCCTTACTACCGTTGCCCTGCAAAATGTCCGGAGAGTTTACGTAGGCCCAAACAAGCAAGGGACTTGTCGAACCTAAGCCCTCAGCCCTGACTCTCAGCCCCCTGATATCCACCTAGCCATGACGCAATTTGACCTGATTATTCGCCACGCCCAACTGGGGGAGCATTCGCAATACGCACAGCAAACAGTCGATCTGGGGATTGTGGACGGGCAATTTGCGGCGATCGCCCCGCACCTAGCGGCCCCTGCCGCCCAGGAACGGGATGCCCAAGGGCGCTTTATCTCGCCGCCGTTTATTGAATCCCATATCCACCTCGACTCGGCGGGCACGGCGGGCCAGCCCCGTTGGAACGAAAGTGGTACGCTCTTTGAGGGCATTGAGATCTGGCGAGAGCGCAAGCAAAATCTAGACTTTGCAGATGTTGAGGGGCGGGCGATCGTCACGCTGCGGCAGCAAGCAGAACAAGGGGTGCTCTTTGTCCGTAGCCATGCCGATGTGAGCGAGCGTAGCCTAACCGCGCTCAAGGCCCTACTCGCGGTGCGAGAACAGGTTAGAGACTGGCTCACCCTCCAGGTGGTGGCCTTCCCCCAAGACGGGCTTTGGCGTCGGCCAGAAAATCTCGACCTGATGCAGGAAGCAATCCGCTTGGGCGCGGACGCGATCGGGGGCATTCCCCATTACGAACTGACCCGGGAAGATGGAGTGGCGTCAGTCGAGAAAATCTTTGAGCTGGCGGGACAATACGATCGCCTGATTGATATCCATTGCGATGAAATTGATGATGAACAGTCCCGCTTTCTGGAGGTGATGGCCGCTCAGACGATTCGTACGGGTCTGGGGGCACGGGTGACCGCCAGCCATACCACCGCTTTTGGCTCTTACAACAATGCCTACGCCCAAAAGCTCCTGGGGTTTCTCCAGCAGGCTGACCTCAATATTATTGCCAATCCATTGATTAATATTACGCTCCAGGGTCGGGGCGATAGCTATCCCAAGCGTCGGGGTTTAACGCGCGTCAAAGAACTCTGGCAGCAGGGCATCAATGTCAGTTTGGGGCATGATTGTATCCAAGACCCCTGGTATAGTCTGGGCACAGGCAATATGCTGGATGTGGCACAGATGGCAATTCATGTCTGCCAAATGACCGGACGCAGGGAAATGGCGGCTTGCTATGAGATGATTACCACCCGGGGGGCGCGAACCTTACAGGTGAGCGATCGCTACGGTTTAGCAGTGGGTAAGCCTGCCAGTTTTCTCCGGTTTGACGCCCCCAATGCCATAGAAGTTCTGCGTCAGCGCCTGCAGCCCCGCTGGGTCTATCACCATGGTCAATGCTTAGTCGAAACCCCACCCACCCAACCCCAATGGCAGCGCTAACCCCCTTGGTGCTGTGATCCGTCCTATTCCGCCTGGGTTTGGGCCAAGGGTGCTAGGTGCGATTGGGCTCTGGGTCTTGTATGGGGCGTTGGCGTTATTGGCCTGTGGCTTTGTCTTGCAATTGCCGGGCTACCCCTACAACCAAAATGAATTTGCCGTATTTGAGCAAGTAGAGGTGTTTCGGCAGGCGATCGCAACCGGGCAGCTTTTTCCAGGCTGGAATCCCTTTGCCCAGCAGGGCTATGGCGCCGTCTGGCCCTTTCGCTATCCCCGCCTCTACGGCAACACAATCGGTCTTTTGGCAGCGCTTCTCGGTTCTACGCTCAGCGCTATTAAGCTGAGTATTCCCCTGAGCTTGACCGTGGGGGCCATAGGCATGCACCAAACCGCTCGCCTGCTCCAGTTGAAGCTCTCGTTTCGGATTGCAGCCGCTGGCTTACTCGTCTTTGCGAATTCCACCTATAACCTCTGGCTTTTGCAGGGCAACTTAAGCGAATTTTGGGCCGCCATGCTGATTCCCTGGCTCTTATATGGGGGCAGCGTCAGTTTGCAGGGGTCTAGCACTCAACGGCTGCGAGCCAGTCTAGGGCTGGGTTTGCTGTTCGTACTCCTCTTTTGGAGTAATGCCGTTATCTTCTACTATGCGCTGCTGCCATTGCTGATCGTTTTTGCCGCAGGGCTCATCTCTAAAAAAGGACTCAGGCAAGGAGCCAGCTGGCATGAAACCCTACGCCTTTCTGTTGCCCAACTCCTGCCCGGTTTGAGTCTATTTAGCAGCATCATGGGCGGGGCTTGGCTGGGCAACTGGCGACTCGGCAACACGACCGAATTACCGTCAATGGGTTTGGATTACAACAACTTCTACCGTCCGCCCCTGAGCTACTTGGCCGATACCGTCTTTCGCTGGCAGGAAGTCTGGGGCAGCACCTCCGTTGAGCTAAGCCGAGGGATCACCATTACCTTTTTACTCATCCTCTTGGTGACGGGTCTAACGCTCAATCAACGCCACCATAACCCCCAAGAACGATTCAAGTCCCTGAATTTGCGCTTTTTGTCGCTCTGTATTGTCCTGACGTTCATCTACATCCAATACGATTGGTTAAGACCCCTCTATCCCGATCAACCGTGGTTGTTACTGGCCTACTTTAGTTGCACTCTCGCCATGCTCGTTTTTGTTTGGCAACAACGCACACCTAACCCTGAGGTACAATTGCACGCTGCGCACAGCTCAGGGCGATCGCTGTTATCTGAGCCTTCACCTACCCTAGCGAATCGGAACTTAATTGTCATCGTTCTGGGCATTATGGTCATGACCTTTGTCTATCTGCAATTGCCTATTTCCCTCTGGTTTTATCTTTGGCTCCCCCAAGCAGATATGGTTCAATTTCCCTGGCGGTTGATGAGTTTTATCACCCCACCCTTGAGTTTATTGCTCTGTGAGCGTCTCGATACCCTCTCCAGTTGGGAGCCAAAAATGGTACTGGCCAATGTTTATCGGGGGATCATTATTCTGGTACTAGTCAATCAAGTGGGGTTTGGGTTGCGGGTGCAAGACATACAATATCCAACCTATGCCGTTGAACAGCTCCAGGCGGCCCTAGAGCCACAACAATTGGCACGAAGTCCCCAATTCCAGTTTGAGGATCCCCAGCTCCCCCAATCCCCTGCCCCAGCACCGGCCTTGCTGACCTTGACACAATGCCAACTCATTCGCACTGACCCGCCCCTAACCCTAACCCAACCCCAATACCTCGCCAAGCTAACCTTGACTCTAGACGCTCCAGCCCCCTGCACCGTGGAACTCCACCAATATCCCAATCCTTTCTTGAAAATTATCGCTCCCACCGACGCCACGCTAAACTTTACCCCGGCGCAAACGCCCCAAATCCAGTTGCCTAGCGGTCGCCATACCCTCCAGTTCCAAACCAAAAGTATCTGGTCTGCATTAGGGTCGCCATCGCGATTGCCAACAACGTCTTCCCAGTGAGTCATTGTGTTAGAGCGTAATGCCAAAGGCTAGGGGCTGTCATCATTTAGATTTCAAACTATTGCTGCGTCTCGCTTACAGCCCCTTTTCCTGTTTTTTGGGGTCGGGCGCTCTATCGCTTGTCCCGTCAGGCTTCTGAGATTAATTGATGACGCGCCCTAATTGTTGCCATTCCTTGCGTCTGCGGATGCATTTTGCTAAAAAATGGGCATCCTGCCCCAAACCGTCCCGATTATATACGGGTTCAAACCGATGCGATTTCTCACTTGTGCTCCCCGCTGGCTAAGCGACATGGTCACCTTTGTCCTGGGTCTCTCCATAGGTCTAGCCTTGAACTTGCCCACCGTCGCCATTGCCGCTGAAGCAGAACAAGTCGAGCGCCTTTTGAGCACCCAGCAATGTCCCGGCTGTGACCTGACCGAAGCCAATCTGAGCAACCAGGACTTGCGCCGAGCCAACCTCCGGGGCGCGGATCTGCGAGGGGCGAACCTTAGTAACAGCTATCTGGCTGAGACAGTTTTTGCTGAAGCAGATCTGGCGGGGGCAAATTTACAAGGGGCCATTCTCCGGGAAGCCAACTTTTATCGTGCCAATCTACAGGAGGCGAACCTGAGGGGGGCCAACCTCCGCGCCGCGTATCTGGTTGCGGCGATTCTGGACAATGCCCTGCTACAAACGGCGAACCTCACCGAAGCCAATCTCAACGGGGCAAGTGTGGAGGGGATTAAACTCAAAAAACTCCGCCTGACTGGGGCAGTGCTACCCAACGGCGAGCGGGCAGAATAGTCAATTCGCCGTTAACGGTTAACGCTTTTTGAGCTGCTCCAACTGCTCCGGCGTCAAACCTGTCGCGCTTAGAATCTGGGCATCGCTCATTTCTATCCGCAGCAAATTGCAAGCCATTTGCGCCATTGCTTTGAGTCGACCCCGTTCTTCTCCAATTTCAATTCCCTGTTCCTTGCCAATTTCAATTCCGGTATCTAACCCTTCATCCCTTGCCGTATCAATCGTATTTTGCAGATCCCGATAGTACTTGAGGCTATCTTCATAAAATCGCACCTGCGTCGGATTAAACTTGGCGATCTCCGCTACCTCAAAGAGCTTTTGAAAGACTTCCTCTTGGAAGGGTTCCGGAATCTCCTGAATTTGGGTTAGGTTTCGCAAAATATAGAGCCATTATGACAAACTAAGGGGAAACGCTGAATCGGAGCTGTCGGTGCGCCAGAGTTGCTCTAAACCCATGGCGGGCATGGTGAGGTAGAGCACATCGTTGGGTTCGAGTAGTAATTCCAGTAAATACCAACTGTGGTAGGTCTTGCCGTTGCGCTCAAGGTAGAGGGGCACAAAATCAGCGGTTTCGGCAATCTCGCGCACGAGACGATCGCAAAACGGATGACGGGGCGTGATCAGGGTGGCCAAGGCGACCCAGAGCAAATCTTCGGTGATGCCGTTGCCGAGAATCTTCCCCCCCAAGGCGGCGGCGGCAAAGGAGGGCGTCGCGAGCTCGTTAGGGGAGAGGACGGTCTCAAACTCAAACACTTGCTGCACCGAGAGGGCAAATTGGGGATCATGGTTGCGCATCACCACGGGAATCTGGGCCGCGATCGCCTTAGCGCAGAGGGCAATTTCCACATTCACCATGTCGTTGCTGGTAACGGTAATCAGGGCCTGGGCCTGGGGCAGATGGGCGGAGCGTAGGGTGGAGGCCATCGTGGCATCTTCAATAATCACCGGGACACCGAGGGATCGCGCCGCATGGATAAAGCGATTTTCTGGGTTGGACTCAATGACGACCACGCGCTGACCCTGACGGCGGAGCTGCTGCACAATCCGAAAGCCAACGCCCCCCAAACCACAGACCACATAATGATGGCGGCGAGGCACTTGGGCCGCAACCCAAAACTGACGCAGACGACTGCCTAAGATGAAATCATTGATCAGGGCATAGCAAATTCCAATCACTCCCGCGCCCACAATCATCATGATGGCTGTAAAGACTTTGATCGCATCGGAGCCCTGCTCTGCCACCTGTTCGAGTCCCCCGGCCCCGGTGATCATGCCCACGGAAAAGTACAGGGCATCGACGGGGGAGGTGTTGAAGTTAGTGCTCAAATAGGTGGCGGTGGCGATAAAGATCGTCACCAGCAACGCCAGGATCACGAGAGCAACCGATCGCCCATAATGGTGAAACTTCCGCAGATTGGCAAAGGTGGTCAAGAGGGTCTTGAGCCGTACATACCGTTTGGCCTCAATATTGGGCCGGGTGCCAATGATCAAGCGATCGCCGCTCACCAAGCACTTGTCTTCCCGCAATGCCGCCATCAGATTGCCTTCCTCCCGCGCCGAGAGATAGTAAATCAGCATGCGGTGTTGGCTCTCCCAAAGGCTACTTAGACGACGACCGAGCCAAGGGTGTTCGGCGTGAATGACCTCTTCATGGATGGGCCAGGTTTGGTCAAACAACTCCAACTGACCCGTGGCATTGTTCCCCTGAGCCGCAAAGGTAAAAATGGGCGCGGCCAAGCGCGAAACACTCATGCTGACATGGTTGACCAGGGTGTGATCGAGACGTTCTCCCAACGTATAGTTAAAAATGCGATTGACAATCCGCACCTTGGGGTTGAGCATCCGCGCTCGGGTGAGGATTTCTAGGTTCAGGGCATCGTCGTTAGCCGCAAGTACAAGAGCTTGGGCATGGTGAATCCCTGCCGTCATCAAGGTGGTATTGCTGTGCGGATCGCCAATGATGACATCTGAACCCTGCTCGCCGGGCACCGGGCGATCGCTAATGCCGATCGCCTCTGCCCCCTGTTGGCGCAGTAGATGGAAAATCTGATACCCGGTTCGTCCGAGCCCACAGACGATAATTTTGGGTTTAATCATGAAGAGAAGGCGCGAGACACGCTAAAGAGGGACAGCGTTGGCGAAAGAAGAGACTGGCGAGATTCGAGTTTAAGGGGAACTCGGCTGCGTCACAGGATCAGATGGGGTAATTACGACGGGTGAGCCCAGCTCACGGGCAAGGATGTTAGCAGCTAAAGGGATGCTCGCGGGAATGGCTCGAACGGACAACCAAGTTAAGATGTCAATGCTCGGAATCCATTCAGAGTTTGGACAGGGAGTTTAAGGGGTTACTTTAATCCATTCACAGAGATAGGGCTGAAATCAGCCTATATTGTGCCCTAGATGGGTTGAATTTGGCTGTAGTCCACCCTACCATTCTTGGCATTTCCTGACATTGGGGGTTAGCCCTTGCACAGTTTATGTTTCCCCCTTGAGGCTCTGGAAAAAGGGTCTGTAAAGAAAAAATAAAGGACTGATTGGGGAAGGCAACTCCACCTTGAGTATCAGCCCATTCTGGGATTGACCGATCGGTCAATTCAGTAACCGCAATAAACGAAGGAACCTTTCACTGTTTCAAATTATCGAGTGAGACTCAACAAGCCCCGTTCCCCAGTTGTAATTTAAGCCGATATAAAATTGCAATTTTTAAACGTAGCAAGGGGATTGAGCTATCAATTTAAGGTAGGCCACGGCCCTAGCGAATACGACAGAGATAGTAGAGCCACAGGTCACGATTGGCCAGCAAGGTTGCAGTATCGGTAATTTCTGTACCTGTTTGCCAAGTGTAAATCTGCACTGAGTCAAAATGGGGGGCTAGCTGGTCAAGTTGGGCCGAGGGGCGAATGTAATAGTTCGCCAACCGGAAGTTGTGGGGCTCATCCTTGATAATGGCATAGTCTAGCTGAGCCAGCTTATCAGGAGTAAGCCTAAGATTAAAACCCCGCAACAGCCCCCAGCTAAAGGTCTCAATGTAGTTGTGCAGGGGGTTCCAACGGAGGCGATTGTGCCAGCGAAACAAGAATTCCATGCCCTGGAGATTATGGCTGGAAAAACAAAAATATCCCCCCGGCTTACCGACACGCTGAATTTCTTTTAAGGCCAGGCAGCGATCGCCATGGGAGATATAGTCTAAACCATTAAAACTAAACAAAATAAAGTCAAAGGTATTCGGGGCAAAACGACTCAGATCCCGTACATCTCCCACTTCAAAGCCAATCTCATCCGGCGTCTCAGGATATCGTGCCTGACAAGCAGCAATCATGGCCACCGAATAGTCCAACCCCACATAGCGAGCCACTTGGGGTGCAAAATGCCGGGTGGTGCGACCGCCACCCACCCCCAGATCGAGCAGCGACATTCCGGCAAGATCAGCACCGAGCTGGTTTAAAACAACCTGTTCAGCCCCCTGGAGTTGTTGGAGATGGGCATAGTAGTCAACGATGCGCCCATCGCTGTAGATCTGTTGATTGGTCTCGCTGGCGTTCGTACCGTTGCTCACTGCCGACTCTTGATTTTTTCTTGCAGCGCCCGGAGTTGATCTGCCACATGGGTTGCCGCTTCTTGCTTCTGGGGCTCGCCAGAGCCCGCATCGGGCATGACCGCCCCAGTGAGATTGGCATTGCGGAAATTAGCCTCATGGATATTGGCATCAATGAGCATCGCGTTCACCAGGGTTGCCCCAATCAGGTTCGACCAACAGAGCTTGGCCCGGTAGAGCTTAGCCTCGGTGAGATCCGCACTGCGTAGGGTTGTCCAAGAGAGGTTGGTGGCGCGGAAATTCGCGCGCTGGAGCTTGGTGTTCGCCAAATTGGCGCTGTTGATTTGGGCACGGCTAAAGTCAGCATCGCTTGCATCCATATTGGTGGCATTAACACCATGGAGAATGGCCCCCGTGAGGTTGGCGCCATGGAGGTTGGCTTCACTTAAGATCGCGTTGGTAAAATTAACCCCCTGCAAGTCAGCCTCCATCAACAGGGCTTTCATCAGCTTGGCGCGGCCGAGATGACATTCGGTGAGCCTCGCCCGACTGAGATCAGTCTCCCGGAGGTCGGCTTCACTCAAAATGGCGGAGCTAAAGTTCACGGATTTGAGCGTTGCACCGTAGAGATTCGCAGCTCGCAGGCTCGCGTCCACCAGGGTTGCCCCCGTCAGATTAGCGCCCGTCAGGTTGGTGCTAATCAGGTTGGCTTCGGTGAGATCCGCTTCGAGATGGGCATCGGTTAAGTTGCATTCTCGAAAATTAACTCGAATCAAATCGGCCCCAATCAGGTTAGCACCACTGAGGTCGCTTTCTCGAAAGTTCGCTTCTGAGAGGTTGACGCCACCGAGAAACGCATTGCGTAGGTCAACTTTTTGGAAGTCCCGCTCTCCCGCCGCATAGCGCTGCTTCAGTTCTGTGGCATCCATTTTCGATAACTTCTGGCTCATGGTCTTTCTGTAATACAACATACCAACATGAAGCAGGTGACCGTCTTCACGTTTTTCAATGTTGCACCCCTAAATCCTGGTCGTTTTCTGCAAGTAGCGAACTTCCGACCTGCAACAAGAGCTGGATATTCTCTCCACTCTAGCCTATTTTTCTCTGGTCAAGGCATATCGGAACGGTCTTGCTCTAGTTTGTCTTCAGAGAATATTCATCCCGATCAGGACAACTGCGATCGCCCCAGACTAGACAACTTAACACAGGATTCTTGATGCGAATCGGTCGGCAGAACGCCATACGGTTGCCTTGATCCATACGCTGTATCCCGTTCAGACGACCGTCCACCGAATCCAAGTTATTGTATGCATGAACAACACAATAAATGTCTTGGGATCTTTGGGATCTACTCCAGTGTTGGCAGTTGCGCAGCGTAGACCACCCGCTTGTGGGGCCGCAGATGAACTAGACGCGGTTCGCCAAAGCATAATTCCCGGATTTGATAAGGGGGATAGACCCAACAGGTTTGTTGCGGCACATCAAAGCAGACAAAGCAGACCCAGGCCTCAGGTTGGTTCAAGATCGGGTCGCAGCGCTGGGTTCCGGCTTGAAACGTCCAAGACAAGCCGTAGCGTTCGGCGTTGGCTTGGGTCTGGGTTTTGACGGCCAAGGCAATGTTGGCCACCCGGAGGTCAGCAGCCCAGGACTTCTGGGCAGTGGGATAGATTCGATAGTCCGGGCCGGTAACCGACTGGTCAAATTCCAAAAACACCTGCTTCACGGCTTCTTCGCCCACCTTACTGACCCAGTGATCCTGCCGAATTTTAGCCAGATTCTGCTGCCGGGTATCCCGGTAGCCCTGGCCCGGTATCCCGCTGGTGGGTGTCACCTGAGTAGCAAAGGCTTGGGCTCGGGCACAGATATCAGCGGAGATGAAGATGGCGATCGCCCGCGTGAACAAGCGCAACGTGGGTTGCATATTTCCCAATCCCCAAGATACCTGTAGCTGCATTAATGGCCGACACCCGACCCACCCCGGTCGTCGCTACGCGAGAGAGCCCCTCCCGAGAGGGGATGCTCTTGTGAGTTCAGAGTACAGCGTTGTTTTAAACATCTGAACCCTGAACTCTGAACCCTGAACCCTAAACCCTATGACTCGGGTTCTGGCGGGCGATAGCCGCGCTCGTAAGCATAGCGCACCAGTTGCGAACGGTTTTCCAGCTCCAGCTTGGCCAGGATGTTGCTCAGATGCGACTGCACGGTTCGGGGGGAAATATAGAGGTGATCGCCAATTTCCTTATTTTTATAACCTTGCATGACCTCCCAAAAGACCCGCTCTTCAGCTGGCGTCAACGGTAGGGGTGGGGCAGTCGGTTGTGAGGGCGTATCGGCGGTTGCGTCTGGGGCCGGACGAATCTGCTGCATCATCCGGACGATTTCGGCGTTCATGCGGCGCGATCGCTCCAGTTGGGCTTCCACCTTAGCCCGTAACTCCCGCAGCTCGACCGGTTTGGTGACATAGTCATCCGCGCCAATTTCATGACCCTTGACGCGATCGGCAATTTCATCCATCCCAGAGAGAAAAATAAAGGGCACCAGTTGACCCGCCGGAATTGCCCGGACTTGACGGCAAAATTCCCAACCATCCATCTGGGGCATCGAAACATCCGACAGAATCAAGTCCGGCGGCTGTTGCTGGAGTTGTTCGAGGCCCAACGCCCCTGAGGCTGCCGTATCGACTTGGTAGCCCAGCTCCCCAAAATAGTCTCGGAGGGTTTCCCGATGCTGAGCATCGTCATCAACCACTAAAATTCGTTTCATAGGTGAGTAGGATTAACACAATCTCGGTTCTCGTGCTCAAGGGTTGACCTGACCTTAGGGGCGCTCATCAGTTAGACCTCAAACAATTGATATGACTCGCTTACAGCCCCTTTCCTGTGGGTTGGGTCGGGCACTCTATCGCTTGTCCCATAAAGTTTCTGGTACTAACTGACGACGCGCCCTAAACTTCAGATGTTTTGGCCAACGATTCCCATTCTAGGCGACATTTTGATGAGAACCCAGGTTCAGGGTTCAGGGTTCAGGGTTCAGGGTTCAACGCTCAACGTTCAACGTTCAGATTGCTGGTACGATACAAGGCCGATCACGCCACTGCCCAACCCCCTCTACACCCCCTGCCCAACCAACTATGTACGACAAGCTCACCCCACCCACGACCGGTTCCAAAATCACCTTCGAAAACGGCCAGCCCGTGATCCCCCATGATCCGATTGTGCCCTTTATTCGAGGCGATGGCACCGGGGTGGACATTTGGCCGGCGACGGAGAAGGTGATCAATGCGGCGATCGCCCAGGCCTATGGGGGCGATCGCCAGATCCATTGGTTCAAGATCTATGCGGGAGATGAAGCCTGTGATGAATATGGCACCTATCAATATCTACCCGAAGATACACTCCAGGCCATCAGAGACTATGGCATTGCCATCAAGGGTCCGCTGACCACCCCCGTGGGGGGTGGGATTCGTTCTTTGAACGTGGCCCTGCGCCAAATTAATGATCTCTACGCCTGTGTGCGTCCCTGCCGCTACTATCCCGGTACCCCCTCGCCCCACAAGACTCCGGAGAAGCTGGATATCATTGTCTATCGCGAAAACACAGAAGATATCTACTTGGGCATTGAATGGCGCGAAGGTACAGACATTGCCCAGCAGTTGATTGAGCATCTCAACAGCACCCTGATCCCCGCCACGCCCGAGCATGGCAAAAAACAAATCCCCCTCGATGCGGGCATTGGCATCAAGCCGATCAGCAAAACCGGAACCCAGCGTCTGGTGCGGCGGGCGATTCAACATGCCCTGCGTCTGCCCAAAGCCAAGCAGATGGTGACGTTGGTGCATAAGGGCAACATTATGAAATATACCGAGGGAGCCTTTCGGGACTGGGGCTATGAACTAGCAACGACGGAGTTTCGCGCCGACTGTGTGACGGAGCGAGAATCTTGGATTTTGAGCAACCAAGATGAGAATCCCGAGCTGAGCGTGGAAGAGAATGCCCGCAAGATCGACCCTGGTTATGATGCCCTGACCCCCGAGAAGCAGGCGAAAATTTGTGAGGAGGTCAAGGCAGTCCTCGCGGCGATCGGCGCAACCCATGGCCAGGGCCAATGGCAAGAGAAAGTGATGGTCAACGATCGCATCGCCGATAGCATCTTCCAGCAGATCCAAACCCGCCCGGGGGAATATTCAATTCTGGCCACCATGAACCTCAATGGCGATTATCTCTCGGATGCGGCGGCGGCGATCGTGGGCGGCCTTGGTATGGGTCCGGGGGCAAATATTGGCGATACTTGCGCCATCTTTGAGGCCACCCACGGCACTGCGCCCAAACATGCAGGGCTTGATCGCATCAATCCAGGGTCGGTGATTCTCTCGGGGGTGATGATGCTGGAGTTTATGGGCTGGCAGGAAGCGGCGGATTTGATTAAAAAAGGTCTGGGGGCGGCGATCGCGAATCAGCAAGTGACCTACGATCTAGCGCGGCTCATGGAGCCACCGGTCGAACCGCTGAAATGCTCGGCGTTTGCCCAGGCGATTATTGATCACTTCTAAAGTGGTTTTCATCGGCATGAGATACGTTAATCCCCTTCAATCCCCCTTGGAAAGGGGGAGGGTTCTCATATTGTTGCAAAAGGCTGTAGGGGCTTCCATTTGTTATCCCGATCCGTTATGGTGTGGCAGTTTCACCCTAAGGGCTCGGGATCATCACAACTGCTGCGGTAAGCCCACGCCAAACAGCCAATTGCCCCGTGCCTGCAGATCATGGCTATATAAAAATTGAGCGAAGATTTCACGCCACTCCGCCTCAGAAATATAGCGTTTATTGTTGATTGCCAAAACATCAAAAACCTGTTCGATTTCATCCGTATTGTCGAGGGGAAAAGCTCAGCTTTTGGGTTGGGGAGACCCGTGGACGAGCTGAACAACTCAGTCATGATATTCCCGTATTAGAATTATGTTATACCGATTTAGTCAATACAGAACAAAAAACCTTGAATAAAATTTTCAGCTACTGCGATCTGCCGCTGCTTGCTGTAGAAAAAGCATTCAATGCGTACCAGCGAGATTCTCAAATGGGGACACCATTAGGTCGAGAAAATCCTCAAGTGGGCAATCAAAAAAGTTTAAACAAAATCCAAAAAGAATGGGTTGCAAAGCTCTTTAAAAAACATCCATTTTTAGAGATAGACGATCGAAATTGTTTGGCAAAAACAGTAAACAGAGTGAACAATTATGCCCAACAGAGCTAAACTAACTCGCAACCAGATTCAACTCCCTCAACTGAACCTCTTAGCCATCATGGAAGTCGAGGGAGAAGTGATCGCTGATATTAAAGACGACGAGCTTTATGATCTTATCCAAGCGATCGCTCGCTATGAACCCGTTCACACGCTACTCGAAATTGGCTCTTTTACGGGGCAGGGCAGCACGGAAGCCTTTGTGACAGGTTTGCTCAAAAACCCTCACCAGCCACATCTGTTTTGCATTGAAGCGGTTGAAAGTCTCTTTACCCAACTCAACCAACGCTACCGGGACTATCCACAGGTTCATTGCTATTGCGCTTCGACGGTGGCAACCGAAGATTTTCCCACGCCAGATACCATGCGGGCGGCCTATGAGCATCTCCCCCAAACCCAAAAACACCCTGCAATCGAAACACTCTTGGCATGGTTAGAGCAGGATCGGCATTATCTTGAGACCCATGCCCTGACCCCTCACATCATTCCGATTATCCAGAACGAATATCAAATTAAACAGTTTGATGTGGTTCTGATTGATGGTTCTGAATTCACGGGGGCGATCGAGTTAGAACAAGTCTATGGTGCACATATTATTATCTTAGACGATATCAACACCTTAAAAAACCACGATGGCTACCAGCGTCTCATGGCAGATCCAGACTATATGCGCATGGGTTATAACCCAACCCTCAGAAATGGTTATGCAACGTTTTATCGGTTGGATTATTTACATAAAGTGAGAAATCACGAGTAACACCAAGTCCACAAAAACGGTCTGTGTCAAACTCGACGGGGTTGAAGCGCCTTAAACTCAGATCGTCTCTATGTTTAACCGCCCCTCATCCAGAATTAACTTAAAGACCAGATGCTCGGAAGAGAACATTGTTTGCTTTAAATCTTTGGGGATATAATCCATTGTTTTCAGCCTTGCGCTTAAGTCCAAGAAGCTATGGCAACCCACAGTGGCAAATTCTCCAGTCTTGAGGGTCTCTTTGGCAATTTCCAAGGTGAATTTATTTTCTGTACGATCGTGAATAAAATCACAGCTCCTTAAATGCCGGGAAACCACGCGTTCGGGATAGAACTGCATCGCAAAATGATAATAGATGACATATTCAGAGGCCGCATTCCATTTCTCACACTGAACCATGTCGATAAAGGCTTGCCAAAATTCTTTTTGATGGACCGCTTCAACGCTTAAAAAGAGTTGTTTGACGATCGCCCGCTCCAACAAAATATGATGGTGCATCCCGCTAAAGGGGTTGACGGGCTGCCAATTGGGAATGAGCTGTTGGGCAAAGTCAATATGGCTGTGTTGATTCTCTGCTGGATAATTCTGAGTGTCTAGTAACCACGTGAAGGGATAGCCATAGGCTAAGATCGCTCGATTATCATCTGTTAAAAATGCCATTTTTTGACTCAGAAAGAAGTCCGAATCTAAGATCAGGACATGGGATTGTGAATGAGGAATGACCTCAAAAACATAGAACTTCAATAGCTGCTGATAATACCAAGAGCTGTTTTCATGGGGGCTATTTTTTCGCTGAAACTGTGCCTTGATATCATCTAGAGAAAAGGGGTAGTTTGTTTCATTGATCCAGCGAATGGGGAGATCACTCAGTAAATCTTGAGCACAGATCTCTGGGTGGGAAATAATATAAACCTGATGGATAGAGGTCAGAGAATTGCGCAAGATCCCGTCTACACAGAGCGGAAGTTTGGGCAGGTCTTTAGTGGCAACTGGAATAACAACATCAATATTTTTCACTCAACCCCACTGCCGCCTGAATATTCGGCAAATCATGCTGCTCTAGCCGCTCTAGCAACCCCCGCAAAATTGTCTTGACCAGCCCTGGCCCCTCATAGATCCAGCCAGTATAAACCTGCACCAAACTGGCCCCCGCCGTAATTTTCTCCCAGGCGTCTGTTGCGGAGAAAATGCCCCCGACGCCAATGATCGGTAACTGACCCTGGGTTTGGTGCCAAATCAGGCGAATGACTTCAGTGGAGCGCGATCGCAGCGGCCGGCCACTAATGCCTCCTGCTTCGTTTTTCAGGAGATTGCCGTTCACCGTCTGCGTCGCGAGCCCCTCACGCTGAATGGTTGTATTTGTCGCAATAATTCCCGCTAACTGCTGTTCCATTGCTAGGTTAACGAGCTCAGCAATGGCTTCATCACTCAAATCCGGGGCGATCTTCACTAAAATCGGTTTGTTCGCACGATTCACCTGTTGCAGGGCATCTAGGATGCCTCGCAGTTGAGCACTGGCTTGGAGCGATCGCAGCCCCGGTGTATTCGGGGAACTCACATTCACCACAAAATAGTTTCCCCAGTCATAGAGACGCTGGAAACTCGTTTGATAGTCCTGGGGAGCTTGTTCGAGGGGGGTGAGTTTGGACTTGCCCAAGTTGATGCCGAGCGGGGCAGCGATCGCCGGATTCTCAGCGGTGAACCGCCCTTGCAACCGGGCTGCCAGGGCCGCACTGCCCCAATTATTAAACCCCATGCGGTTGAGGGCTGCTTTATCTACAGTTAAGCGAAATAAACGCGGTTGGGGGTTGCCCCTTTGGGCGAGGGCCGTCACCGTGCCCAGCTCGGCAAAGCCAAAGCCCAAGTGGGGCCACATCCCAGCGGCAACCCCATTTTTATCAAAACCCGCCGCCAGCCCGACCGGGTTAGCAAAGGTTTGGCCCCAGAGGGTTTGGCTCAATCGGGGATTAGTGAGCGTGTAATTGTGCCGTAGGAGTGAGAGAAGTCCGGGGGGACGGGTGCGACTGCACCATTCCAAAACGGCCAAGCTCCAGTTATGGAGGGTTTCCGGCTCCAGCGCCGAGCCAAATAGCAGCGGGCGTAGCAGGGTTTTGTAGGGGGTCACGCTGCCTCCGGGGCAACCGCATACTTGCGTTGATAGCTCAAAACCGTGTTTTGCAGCAGCATCGCCACGGTCATGGGGCCCACGCCACCGGGAACAGGGGTGATCGCGCTAGCGATCGCCGCCACGGACTTAAAGTCCACATCCCCTACCAGACGGCCTTTACCCGTGCTGGGGTTCACCACCCGATTAATGCCCACATCGACAACGACCGCGCCCGGTTTAACCATCTCAGCAGTAATTAAACCCGGTTGACCGACCGCCGCCACCACTAGATCGGCGGCGCGGATCTGAGCGGCTAAATCTACCGTGCGGGAATGGGCCATCATCACTGTCGCATTGGCCGCCAAGAGCATCAGGGCCAGCGGTTTGCCCACCAGGATGCTCCGCCCAATCACGATCGCCTGCTTGCCCGCCAGGGTCAGATCATATTCCGCCAATAGTCGTATCACCCCAGCGGGGGTGCAACTACGCAAGCCAGCCTCCCCCCGGATCAGATGACCCAGATTCAGCGGGTGCAGGCCATCCACATCCTTAGCCGGGTCAATTTCATGGAGCAGGGCCACGGCATCTAGGTGCTCCGGTAGGGGCAATTGTACCAAAATGCCATCCACGCGATCATCTTGATTGAGCTGGTGAATCATTGCCGTCAGTTCCGTCTGGGTTGCCGTTGTCGGGAAATGCCGCCCAAAGGAGACAATACCCACCCGCTGACAAGCCCGCTCCTTATTGCGCACATAGGCCGCACTCGCCGGGTTATCGCCCACCATCAACACCGCCAAACCCGGTGCGCGGCCAATTTGGGACTGATATTGGTTGACCTGCTGCGTCAGTTGGATTTGAATCGTTTGGGCAAGGGTTTTGCCATCCAGGAGTTGCGGCATAGGATGATAGAGATGAGCGGCTAGACTCTGGATTCTAGGGGAAATTGATGGGTAAGGGGACAGTTCTTAGACTTGTTTTACTTTCGGGGCTCGGAGCTGGGATAGGCAGCGGCTGTCTGCCCCTCACGGTGCGGTTAGGGTTGCCTCAGCAGGCGGCCCAGATTCAAGTCGAACATGCCGGACTCCAGGTGCAGATTTCTGGCACCGTGGTACAGCGGGCCCCTTTTGTACAGGGGGGTGCCTATCAGGTGCAAGACCACACCGGCCAAGTCTGGGTCTTTACCGAAGAAGCTTTGCCTGAGCTGGAGGCAAACGTAACAGTGCGAGGGCTGATTCGTTCTGAGGAACTGAGCTTGGGCCAGCGTGCCGAATACACCGAGCAAGCGGCCTATCTACAAGAAATTGAGCGCCGCTAGAGGTCAAAAAATCCTTAATATCCCTAGCACGGGCGTCTCGCCCGCCCCGGACTCGACTCTGCTTATCGTTTCGGCTCAATCGCTTGCGCGACGAAAAAATCATATTAGACTTAGGAGAATAGGGGAAACAGCGACCAGGCCCATGGATGCAGCACAACTTCAAAAAATCACCGAGTACTTCATCCTAGAAGCCCAAGAGCATATTGAAGTCATCACTGAAAGCCTTGAAGACTTCCAAGCCACTGTGAATGACCCCGATCAGATCCACGAGATCTATCGGGGAGCCCATTCGATCAAAGGGGGGGCGGCCATGCTGGACTTTGAGAGCATCCGCTTCACATCTCACCGTCTAGAGGACTATTTCAAGTTTCTCAAAAACAATCCCCTTACGGTTGACGGCACCCTGACCGATAATATCAAGCAGGTTCTCAACAGCCTCATTCAGCAAATTACGACCCTAGAGCAGAAACGGAGTTGGTCAACCGAACAAAGTGAGCGCATTTTGGGACAGATCCGCCCCTTGGGTGAACAGACGATGTGCTATCTGGAGGCGCTGGCCAATGGTACGACGCCCATTGCCCCGACAGCGTCTCCAGCGGCGACCCAAGATGAATTGGAAGATCTCCTGAGTGAGTTTGATACTAGTCCGGGCGTTGAAGGCGAAGACCTCTCTAACCTATTAAGCGCCTTTGATACTCATCCCGCCATTCCCGAGCCCTCTGCGCCGATCGCCTCAGAAAATGCCATTACCACCGAGCTCGATGACCTGTTTAGCGATGCCGCAATCGACGAGCTCGATACCCAGGAGCCAGTGCCTGCAACCGCCCCCTCGGCTGTCCCGACAGCCGACGATGAACTGCTGACCATTGGCGCGGCGACCCCAGAGGCAACCATTGAGTTGAAGTCGGGTCAAGAGTTCGACACCATGCATGATCTCTTTGGTGAGGACTTCTCGTTTGAAGATCCTGCTGCGCCCGTTACGGAAGGGATTCCCAGTCCACCCGCTAAGCCTGTTGCCGCCAATCATGCGGCGGTTAAAGAGGACCTTAACCAGGAACTCGATGACCTCTTTGGTGGGATGCAAGATCTGGAAACGGCAACGGTTCTGGAACAGGAGTTGGTGCCGTCAGCGGCCCAAATCGCCGAGCCAGCGCTAGCTCAGGATGTCAAAGCCGAGTTTGAAGATCTCCTGGCGATTGGGGGCACCGCGCCGCCCTTGACTGAACCGGAGTTAGACCCCTTTGGTACCCTTAGCGATCGCCCGACCGGGACACCCACTGCTGCCGCAGACTTTGTCGCAGAACCGCCGCCGGAGGCGGCCGATATGATGTTCGATCAACTCCTTGGGTCGGCCACGGAAGACGATGCCGACTTGGATGGGTTGACCGCATTCTTGAGTGGTGAGACGACAGCAGCCGACCCGGTCTCCTCTGAAGCGGCCGACTTGGATGGGTTGGATGATCTCTTGGGAAATACAGGCGATCGCCTCACCTCCGAAGATATCACTGATCTCGAAGCCTTCTTGAGTGGGGACAATGGCGCAATCGATTCATCCCGCACCCAAGCTCAGCCCCTGATCGCGGATGCCCAAGTTGATGCCCCGGCTGACACCAATGCCGACAATAGCCTGGATGATCTTTTTGCCGAGTTGGCTGAGGTGGAATCCGC
Organism: Cyanobacteria bacterium P01_G01_bin.54; assembly: GCA_039180005.1. Lineage (GTDB taxonomy): Bacteria > Cyanobacteriota > Cyanobacteriia > Cyanobacteriales > Spirulinaceae > SIO3F2. Next base: position 36,008 of record JBCDEB010000037.1, read on the forward strand.
GCCCGCTGATACTACAGCGATCGCCGATGACCTCACCGACCTCCTAAGTGGCGCACCTGAACCCAGCGCAGGACTGGAGGAGCTCTTTGCCGAGACCCCCAATGCCGCCGAGACCCCCGCCATTGCCGATGATCTTACCAGCCTAATTGAGCAACCCCATCAAGCGACCCCGCCCCCTGAGGAGGACTTTACCGATCTCGATACGCTCTTGGCCGCAGCTGAGCAGAATGTGGCGTCCCAACCCAACCTGCCCAATGCAAACGCTACCCCGGCTGAACCGTTGCCCGAGAGCAATGGTCACGCCACCGCCCCTCCCTACTATTACGATGCCCTCGACGACCTCAACCAACTGATTGAGCAACCCCCCCAACCCTCGCTGACGCCTGAGACAAACCTGCCCATCGCCACGACCTTTGACAACCTCGATCGCCTTTTAGCGCAACCCCTGCCTTCGGCGGCCAACGCCTCGCCAACGATCGACAATCCCCTGCCCAGTCCAACACCCGCAACCCAAGAGGGCGATGAGGATTTTGGCGATCTCGAAGCCCTGATCGTCGAGATTCGCCAGAAAGCGGGCGAGTTGACCCCAGAAACCCCCAGTCGTCGTCCCCGGACGGTAGCCCAACCCCGCTCCGTCAAGCCCAAGGTAGAAGCCACGCTCAAAGTGCCCGTGCGCCAGATGGATAACCTCAATAACCTGGTTGGGGAACTGGTGGTTAACCGGAATAGCTTAGAGGGTGACGAAGAACGTCTGCGTCAGTTTCTCGATAACCTGATGCACCAGGTGCAGAATCTCAATGATGTCGGCGGCCGGATGCAAGACCTCTATGAGCGCTCTCTACTTGAAGATGCGCTGCTGCGCAGCCGCCGCGAATATCGAGCCAAGCAAGCAGGCGACTTTCCCTCAGCTCCGGGCACCAAAACGACCCAACCAAGCAGCAATGAGACCAATGGTGAATTTGATGAGTTGGAAATGGACAGCTTCACCAAGTTCCACGAGCTCGCCCAAGAAACCATTGAAATGATCGTCCGGGTGCGGGAGTCCACCTCCGATATTCAGTTCCTCGTTGATGATATTGACCAGGTGGCCCGTACCCTGCGTCAGGTCACCTCGCAAATCCAGGAGGGTCTCAACAAATCCCGGATGATCCCCTTTGGCAATACCGCCAGCCGTCTCCCGCTAGCGGTACGCCGCATTGCCCCCCAGCTCAACAAGCAGGCTAATTTGGAGCTGGAAGGCCAGGAGACCTTGATCGACAAGATGATCCTGGAGCACCTCTCCGACCCCCTGACTCACCTGGTCAACAATGCCCTCACCCACGGGATTGAGTTGCCCGAGATTCGTCTGGCCTCGGGTAAACCGCAAGTGGGTAATATCCGAGTTTCTGCCCTACAACAGGGGAACCAAACTGTGATTTCGGTCTCCGATGATGGTGCTGGCATCGACCCGGAGCGGGTCAAAAACAAGGCCGTGCAAAAGGGGCTCCTGACCGTTGCTCAAGCCTCCCAACTCGATGAGCTAGAAATTTATGATCTGCTCTTCCATGCAGGCTTTAGTACCAAAGATCAAGCTGATAACTTTGCCGGCCGCGGTGTGGGTCTCGATGTGGTGCGCACCAGTATCAACGAGATTCGGGGTACGGTGACGATCGACTCGAAGATGGGCAAAGGCACCACCTTCACCATTCGTCTGCCCTTGACCCTGACGGTGGGTAAAGCCCTCTGCTGTGTGAGTGAGAGTGCGCCGATCGCCTTCTCCCTGGATGGGGTCGAAGACATGGTGGATGTCCCCCAAACCAAGATCCGGCGCAATCCCCAGGGCCAGCTCTGTTTGCCCTGGCGGGATCTACTGCTGCCCTACCATCCCCTTTCTTCCCTGCTCTCCTACAACCGACGCACCAGTCGCGGCAGCTTCTACGGCGGTAAACGGGATGACAATGTGCTCTCGGTGGTGATTCTCCGGGGCGGTGAGAGTAATATTGCCATCGGTGTGGATCAGGTGCTGGGGGAGCAGGAAATCGTGATCAAACAGCTCCAAGGACCGGTGCCGAAGCCCCCGGGTATTGCCGGAGCAACCGTACAGGGGGATGGCACGATCATGGCGATCGCCGATGTTCTAGAGCTGATTGAGCTCTCTCAGGGTCGGCTGCGCAAGGATGGCCCGGTCAGTTGGCAAGAGGCCAGCAAACGGGTGGAAACCCAAGACTCGGCAGTCCGTACTGAATCGTCAGTGCTGATCGTCGATGACTCAATCACCGTGCGGGAACTGCTCTCGATGACCTTTAGTAAAGCCGGCTACCGCGTCGAGCAAGCCCGTGATGGCTTGGATGCCTGGGAAAAACTACGGGGAGGACTGCCCTGCGACATCATCTTCTGTGACATTGAAATGCCCCGCCTCGACGGCCTAGAGCTCCTGGGACGACTGGCCGAAGACAAGGAACTCGCCCAGATTCCCATTGCCATGCTCACCTCCCGAGGCGCGGAGCGCCACCGCCGGGTGGCGGCTGAACTGGGGGCAGCAGGTTACTTTACCAAGCCCTACCTAGAAGATATCTTGCTCGATGGGGCTGAGCGGATGATCGCCGGCGATGTGTTGCTCGAAAACAGTACCCGTAAGCCCCAAGTCAAGCTCAAGCCCGCCGAAAAACCCCAGCCCCTGGTGGCAGCGCCGCTTGCCGGTTTGGGTGATGATCTCGACGATATCAGCCAGCAGGTGCTGATTATTGATGATTCGGTCACGGTGCGATCGCTGCTCTCCCTGACCTTTGAGAAGGCCGGTTATGTGGTCGAGCAGTCCCGCGACGGCAAAGAAGCCTGGGACAAACTCAACAGCGGTTTAACACCAGATCTGATCTTCTGTGACATTGAAATGCCGCGCATGGATGGCTTGGAACTCCTCGGCAATATCTACGAAGACCAAACCATTCGTCGCATTCCCGTGGCCATGCTCACCTCTCGGGGCGCAGAGCGCCATCGCCGCATCGCAGCTGAACGGGGAGCCAGTGGCTATTTCACTAAGCCCTACGTGGAGCAAGATTTGCTCGCCGCCGCTGAGCGGATGCGCAAGGGTGAGGTGCTGCTCAAGAACAGCGTCCGTGCCCCCGGAATTACCACCCGCTCGGCTGAGCGTGACGAAGCCGCCACCGCTGCCCCAATTCCCCCCGCCGACACCCCGGTCACTGACCCGAAAACGACCATGGTTCAGGCCGCCGTGCCCCCCGAATCGGCCCCATCTAGTCCTGCCGCTCCCGGATTCGCCTTTGATCGCCCGCCTAAGGTTTTGATCATTGATGACTCGATTACGGTGCGATCGCTGCTCTCCCTGACCTTTGAGAAGGCCGGTTACGTCGTCGAGCAGGCCCGCGATGGCAAGGAAGCCCTGGAAAAACTCCAGGGCGGCCTCGACCCCGACATTGCCTTTTGCGACATTGAAATGCCCAAGATGGACGGTCTAACCTTGCTGAACCATCTCCAAGACGACGCCAACCTCAGGGAGCTCCCCGTGGCGATGCTCACCTCCCGAGGGGCGAAAAAACACAAGATCGCCGCTGCTGAACGGGGAGCGAAGGGCTACTTTACCAAGCCCTACGTTGAAGATATTCTTCTCGATGCCGCCCAGCGGTTGATTCGCGGGGAGATGCTGTTAACGGTGGAAGCCTGAGTGGGTTTAGGGTTAAAAGTTAAAAGTTTAGGGTTAAAAGTGTTTGAGGAGTAGGTTGGGTTTCACTCCGTTCAACCAAACCCCACCAATGTTTTGAAGGATTAACCCCCTAGTAATTTAATGCACAAATTTAAGGTGTGCCACGGCACTACTGCTGACGATTTTTAGAGAGAGATAAAAAGATACATTCCTGGAGGACATCGTGACAAACAAGACCCAAAAAATCCTCCAAGAAGGACAGTCCTATACCTTCCGTTCTTATTTTGAAATGCCCTATGAAGCCGATGAGATTTTGGCAGAGTTGGGCTATACCCTGAGTAAAGGTCGTTTATCTTTACCACTTGAGACGCAAGAAATTCCCCAGATTCAAGACCTGAAGCAGCGACTCGAAGATGCCTTGGTATTAACGAATTTGAGTAGCGAAGCGGCCCGGCGTGAGGCATTGGTTTTTCCGGTTTTACTTGAAGTTGCCCGGTTTCACCGCTGCCAAATTCGGATTGAATATCCGCTCCATGTCAATAACTGGCTCCGGGGCAATCTAGACTATCTTCTCCAGCAGGACGCTGGACTGATTATTGTCGAGGCGAAGAACGATGATCTAACCCGGGGATTCACCCAGCTCGCTGCTGAAATGATTGCCCTAGCTCAAGCTGAAAAAAAAGTCATCGTCTATGGTGCAATCACCATGGGCGATGTTTGGCGGTTTGGCCGATTGGATGCACAAAAACAAGCTATTGTGCAAGATATCACCCTGTATCGTGTTCCCGATGATTTACAGCAATTGACCCAAATCATCGTGGGAATTTTAAATTCAAACCCATCGATTTGATTGGATAGGAATGAATTTTGAAAACGTCAAGAGCCTTGCTTCGACGAAGCAAGGCTCTTGGTTCATTAAAAAACGGGCGAGAAGGGATTCGAACCCCTGACACCGTGGTCCGTAGCCACGTGCTCTAGTCCACTGAGCTACACGCCCCTGTTAGGGTCGTCTTTATGCGACAGTTATTGAGAATAACATAACCGCTTGGCCTGATGCAACAGAATTTAGACCCCCCAGATGCCGAAACTGCACCGCTAACTCACCTCAACGCGGCAGGGGAGATCCAGATGGTGGATGTTTCAGCCAAAGCCGCCAGCCGCCGGACGGCGATCGCCGCTGGGCAAGTGCGGATGCAAGCGACGACAATGGCGGCGATCACTAGCGGCAACGCCCCCAAAGGGGATGTCTTGGCCACAGCCAAGGTAGCTGGCATCCTGGCCGCTAAACAGACTGCCCACCTGATCCCCCTCTGCCATCCCCTGCCCCTCCAGAAGATCCAGGTCGAGTTCAGCGCCGATCCGGCGCTACCGGGCTATCAGATCCAAGCTAGCGTCACGACGACCGCCGAAACCGGGGTTGAAATGGAAGCCCTGACGGCTGTTTCCGTCGCCGCCCTCACCCTCTACGACATGGCCAAGGCTCTAGAGAAATCAATTGTCATTGAACAGATTCGTCTGGTCTCGAAGACCGGCGGGAAGTCGGGAGATTATGGCCCCTAAAAAAATCTAAGTTCTGGATAAGCAGACATTGCGCAAGACGCTGAGACTCGGCAAAATCAACAATACTGGCTCCGGTATTGCCGGAGTCTGAGGGGGCAATCTCTCTCAGCGGGAGGTGTCAGGGGGCGGGTCCCCTGACAACCGGGTTTGACAACGAAATTTCAAGGCTTTAAGGAATGCGATCGCTTCGCTTAACTACAGTCGATCGCCGTAGGCTTGCTGATACGCCCAATAGACGGCTTGCAAAATTGTCAGGGGTTTGGTTTCAGGGGGCAGCTCCAACAGAGCCAACCGGGTTTGAAGCTGCCTGGCGAGCTCTTGGCTCTTGGCACGGCGAGCCGAAGCGAGCATGGTGGGATGGCGTTGGAGGTAGATCCGCAACGTGGCAAAGTCCTCGGGGCTCAAGCGAGCCAGATCCGCCTGCTCTAGCACCTGCTGTCCGAGGGACTGAGCAGCGGCGGAGAGAGAGATTTTTGCGGCCGCGGTCGTCGTCTCTTCTTGAATCACAACTGTACCGGCGATCCAGTCACCGAGACGCTTCTCCTGGCGATTGAGCAGGATGACCACTGCCCCCAGGAAGGAAATATCATCAATGGGGCGGAGTAGCGCTCGCAGCAGGGCCTGAGGCAACCGGGCAGGGCGACCATTGGCTTGAATCACACGAATGTTGACCCAACGCTTGCCGGGCGTCTGCCCCTGCCACCACACTTCAAAGAAGACAAAGTAGCCCACATAGATGGCAAAGCTGATTAAGAGATAACTGGCAACCAGCCAGAGTTCCAGGGAGTTGAGGAAGCGATCGCCCACGATCGGGGTCAGCCATTCAATGAGGCGCTCCGCGAGCAAGCTCCAAACGATCAGGAAGACAAACAGAGCGACTGTCCAACAGAAATAGTCCAGCAGCAAGGCATAGGCACGGTTGCCGATACCTGCCAGCTTAAACCGCAACGTAACGCTCTCGGGGGTCTGGAGGGTGACTTCTTTAAAAATAGGCATAATACCAAGATTGTCAGGACTCAAGCATCCGAAAGTTGCAGATCAATGCCTTCCTTGCGGGTTTTAAGATCGTAATAGACGATGCCTTTGACCACCTGCCAGAGGGGCCACAACACTAAACTCCCCACGAGACCGATCGCCATACTGATTAAAAAGCCAATGACCTGGGCCACTTCTTCTGGCACCGGCAAGCCGACAATGAGTACGACCTGGGCGATGCTGGCTACCACCTGCACAATGACACTGACCGGCAAAGAGACCAAAAAGGTAATTAACATCACTGCCAAGAGTCGAAAAGCATTGCCCCGAGTCAGTCCCCAACTCACGGAAATGGACTCCCCCGCACCCACACGAGCTTCAATCCCCACAGCCGTTTCATAGACAAAGACGCGGGCCGAAAACCAGGCAAAGAGTAATCCGAACCCCACCACAACTACCAGGAAGGCCAGCAGTGTCGTCAAGCCAATCAAAAAGGCGTCTTCAGGGGACGGATTATTTAAGTTGCCCCCCGTCACGGTAACGAGCAGGATCGCCACAGTCCCGATAAACATCAACGCTCCCGTCACGACCGCAAAATAGATCCCCAGAACGAGCAGAACCATCAAACAGGCGGCCCAAAACAGCGTCCACATCCGCCGCCGCACAAAGCGGTGTGCCTCTGTCCGGCTCTCGGGGGTCTTCTGTAAATCCAAAAAGGTCAAGCGTGAGATCGTCACGCCACAGACAAAGGCTCGCACACCACAGTAAACGCCCACCACAAACGTCGCGACCATTACCAAGACTGCCAGCCCAACCAAATCAGAGTTATTGACGGTGGTGCCATTGGCAAGATTATCTGCACCAACACCCGCGATGAGGAGCGCAACGCCAAGGCTAAGCATTACAAGGGGTCCAAGCCACCAGAGCACCGACTGGCCCGCCAACCAGAGATAGTCGCTAAAGCGAGCCCGATAGAGTTCAATCGTTGCGGTGACAATATTACCCACCGTCATGGGTTGCGGGCGATCGAGAGGAGTTTCCATGGTGTTGCAAAAATAAAGCCCAAGAATAGAGCTGTATGAGCAGGGTCATGGGTCATGATAGGGCTAGACTAGGGGCAGATTGGGGGTCAAAAGAGAAATTTTATGAATCTTAAACGCTGGATTGCAAGGCGTGAGGCCCATTGGCAGAGCTTAGAAACCTTGCTCTATCGGGTGAAACGCCGAGGAATTCAGCGGCTCACCGCAGCGGAGGTCAGGCAATTGGCTAGCCTCTACCGCAGTGTCTCAGCCGATTTAGCCCGTGCCCAGACCCACCGCTTGGGTCAACGTCTGACCCAGATGCTCCAGGACTTGACGGCTCAGGGCTATCACCAGATCTATCAGGGGCAGCGTCATCAGGAATGGGCTGCGGTGCGCGAGTTTTTGCTCTGGGGACTGCCTGCGGCCTTGCAGCGCAATGGGCTCTATATTGCGATCGCCACCCTGCTCTTTTTGGGCATGGGACTCATTGGCGGCGCGATCGCCACCCTTGACCCCCAGGTGATCCCGGTTCTCGTGCCCGCTCATTTGATCGAAACCGTGCGCAAGGGGGAGCTCTGGATGGGCTCAATTCTGGGACAGGAGCCGATCGCTTCCGCCAGCATTATGATCAACAATTTGCTCGTCTCCTTTGGGGCGATCGCGGGTGGCATCACCCTCGGTTTGTGGACCGTCTATATTCTGGTTTTCAATGGTCTGTTTCTGGGCATTGTGGCGACGCTGGTGGCCCAGCACGACTTAGCCTATCCCTTCTGGGCCTTTGTGCTACCCCACGGTTCCCTAGAGCTGCCCGCCATCTGTATTGCCGGGGGAGCAGGGCTGCTGATTGCTCGCGGGCTGCTCTATCCCGGTCGCTATACCCGTCTAGCCGCCGTGCAATATTACAGTAACCAAGCCGCCCAGCTTACGGTAGGCGTTGTGCTCCTGCTGATTATCGCCGGGTTTATTGAAGGTCTCTTCTCGCCCAACCCCCTGGTGCCCGATGCCCTCAAATACCTCGCGGGGGGTATGTTATTCTTTCTCCTCATTGGTTACGGTCAGCGCCAGAAGGGTTAGCAAGGCAGCGTTCAAGGTTCAGAGTTCAACGTTCAAAGTTTAAATTCTCCGGATGCCCCGCTACTTCAACACCGCCGGCCCCTGCCAAGCTGATCTGCACTACATGCTCCCCCCCCTGGCTCGCTTGCCCGAACTCCTGCAAATGATCGAGCAACGGGGCTACTTTGTGATCCATGCGCCTCGGCAGACGGGTAAAACCACCGCCATGATGGCGCTGGCCCGAGACCTCACCGCCAGTGGCAGCTATACCGCGATCGTCCTCTCCGTCGAGTCGGGTTCGGCTTATCCTCACAATCTCGATCGCGCCCAAAAGTATATCCTCACCGATTGGCAAAATACATCAAGGATTGTATTGCCCCCAGAACTGCAACTGCCCAAATTGACCGAGATTCAAGCCGAAACGGGCATTCACGATCTGGATCTGAGAACGGTGCTTCAAGCCTGGGCGATCGCCTCTCCGCGTCCCCTGGTTACCTTTATTGATGAAATCGACAGTCTTGAAGACGAGACGCTGATTACCGTTCTCCGTCAGTTGCGCTCGGGCTATCCCCACCGTCCTGAGGGATTTCCCCAGTCCTTGGCGCTCATTGGCGTTCGGGATGTGCGAGATTACAAAGTTGCCTCAGGCGGTAGCCCGCGTTTAAGAACATCGAGTCCCTTTAATATCAAGATTGAGTCGATCCCATTGAGCAACTTTAGCGCAACAGACGTGGCGGCCCTCTATCAACAACATACCAAGGCAACCGGGCAAGTTTTCGAGCCCCAAGCCTTGGCCGCTGTCTTTAAATTGACCCAAGGCCAGCCCTGGTTGGTCAATGCGATCGCCCGCCAACTGGTGGAAGTGCTTGTTCCCGACCCCACTGTCGCCATTACCACCGCCGCCGTTGCCCAAGCCAAAGAACGGATCATTCAACGCCAGGAAACCCATTTAGACAGCTTGATGAAACTGCTCCGCGAGCCCCAGGTCAAAGCGATCTTGGAGCCCATGCTGTCGGGTCAGTCCTGGGGGAATATTCCCGAAGACGATCGCCAGTATCTGATCGACCTGGGTTTGCTGGTGCGCCCGCCAGCAGGGGGACTGGCGATCGCCAATCCCATTTATCAAGAAACGATTCCCCGCGTCCTGGCCAGTGGTCCCCAAGACAGTTTGCCGACGATCGCGCCCACTTGGCTGACGTCGGATGGAAGCCTTGATGCCGAGCAACTCTTGCACGCCTTTCTGGCGTTCTGGCGACAGCATGGAGAGCCACTGTTGCAAAGCGCCCCCTATCCTGAAATTGCGCCGCATTTGGTGCTGATGGCGTTTCTGCATCGGGTGGTGAATGGGGGCGGCACTTTAGAGCGAGAATATGCTGTGGGCTCTGGACGGATGGATCTCTGTCTGCGCTATGGGGCGGTGACGATCGCGATTGAGATCAAAGTTTGGCGCGGTGGACAAGCTGATCCACTCTCGCAGGGGCTGGCCCAACTCGATCGCTATCTGGCGGGCTTGGACCTAAATGCGGGTTGGCTGGTGATTTTCGATCGCCGCCCCAACCTGCCGCCCATTGCCGAGCGCACAATAACCGAAACCGCCATGACGGGAACGGGGCGATCGGTTGTAGTGATTCGGGGTTAGTGATTTGGGGTTAGGCAAGGCGAACGGATAGCGCAACGAACGATAGAATGAGAATAGATTTTGTGTAGATCGATCGGCTATGACAACAACAAAAGAAACCGTCCGCTCCCTCCTCAATCAACTCCCAGAGCAATGCTCTTTTGAAGACATTCAATATCATCTTTACGTTCTGGCTAAAGTTCAGCAAGGTTTGGCAATGGCAGACCGTGAAGGCACAATTGCTCAAGCAAAAGCAGAAAAACGGTTGAGTCAATGGCTTCAGTAAACTGATCACCAAAAGCATTAGATGATGTCGATGCGATTGCTGCCTATATTGCTCGCGACTCTACAGCCTATGCTTCTGCTGTCGTTCAAAAGATCATCGATGTTACCCGAAATCTGAAGCAATTTCCGCTTTCTGGTCGGATGGTTCCAGAACTTAGCAATCCTGTCATTCGTGAAAAGTTTGCTGATAATTATCGAATCATCTATCGTATTGAAAATGACATCGTGACAATTGCGACAGTCCTACATGGAAAAAGGCAGTTCGAGCCAGAAGAATTCGCTAATTAGAGCGTGATGTCAGGACTGTAAACTTGGCTAGCACGATAAACCCATCTTCAAACGAGGTTAAACAATATGATTCGCACAAATTGGCAAGGATTCATGCTGATCAGTTTGAGTTTACTCACGGGCATAACCGCCACACCCGCTCAAGCAGCCAACTCAAACCATGTGCAGCAACTGCGTGAAACGAAAGAATGCCTCAACTGCGACCTCAGCGGGGCGGATCTCAGCGGCCTAGACTTGCAGCGGGCGAAACTCTCCGGCAGCAACCTCATTGATGCCAACCTCTCCGGAGCCGATCTGCGCAATAGCGATCTCACCGGGGCCAACCTCACCCTTGCCGACTTGAACAATGCCGATCTCGAATCTAGCACCCTCGACCAAGCGCTGTTGCTGCGTGCCGATCTCGGTGATGCCAAACTCAAAAACGCGGTTCTGACCCGAGCGGTTTTAACCCATGCCCAGCTCCAGTCCGCCGACCTGCGCGATGCCAACCTGATTGAAGCCGAAGTGAGTGATGCCGACTTGAGCGATGCCAAGCTGCAACGAGCCAAACTCATTGAAGCCAATCTACGCAATAGCAACCTCAGCAACGTCAAGCTGCAAAATAGCCGCCTCACCCAAGCTAATCTCAGCTTAGCCAACCTCAGCGCCGCCAATTTATCCGATGCCAACCTCAGTCACGCAGATCTAACACGGGCGATCTTGAACAACGCCACCCTCAAGAGCACCAACTTGGGCGCGACCACTCTCCGGGACGCCCAAATGAATGAAACCAATCTGCGCAATGCCAACTTGCGGCAGGCAAATCTGCGCAATGTGAACCTGCGCTATGCGGACCTGCGCAACGCCAACCTCAGCTATGCGGACCTGCGCAACGCCAACCTCCTCGAAGCCGATCTCAAAAATGCCGATGTCACGGCAGTGGAGCTAGAGACTGTCATTCTCTGTCGCGCCACGCTCCCGGATGGTTCAATCTCGGATCAGGGTTGTCGGCGGCGGGGTGAGCAATGATTAGGGCGTGTCATCGATTAACCGCAGAAGCCTGATGGGACAAGGGAGGTCACGCCCGACCCAAACAACAGGAAAAGGGGCTGTAAGCGAGTCATGCTTAGAGCTTGACATCTAAATTATGACGGCCCCTAGAAATCCCGATCGATACTCCCGGCAAAGATCGGTTCCACACGCACACCGGCCACGCAACTGGGGCGAATCACCATGTATTCGCCTTGGACGTTGCGGATCGGCACACTTAAGAAATTGGTGTCGTTGGCCTGGGGCATGAGCTTCGAGCTATACCATTCTTGGAACTCTTGGATTGTGGCAAAACGCACTTCCTCACGATGGCCGGAGGTCAACATGATGTAAACGGCATATTCATCGGGGGTCTTGGGCATGGCACTCTACTCCTGATTGGCGGGTGGGGACAAAAACGGTCAGCGATGACAATGAATCCGCTGCCAAGATAGCATTCTACGCCCCTTCAAAGAAAGACACTCAGGCGTTGGAGTTGGGCTTTCAGCAACTCGGGCAGGGTTTCTTGAAGGCCCGCTGTATTGGCAAAGGTGAGGTATTGATACCCCGGCAGGTCGTAGGGGGCAGAACCGAGGTCGCGTTCCATGTTGAGCAGCAAGATTTGTCCGGAGCGTTTGGCATGGATCGCATAGCCGAGTTCTACGCTGACCAGGGGGCTGAGCAGACTGGTTTGGTCTTGGCTACCGATCGCCGTGATATCGGCGATAAAGAGCAGGGATTTCTCGATTTGGCGCAGTTTATGTCGACCCAAGCGTAGGGGTTCTTTAGGGGAGCGCTGGGCGACTTCGAGCGTCAGGGGGGTGCGCGATCGCTTGTTAATCTTGGGTAGGGTTTTCTCTAGCACTGTGGCGATCGCCTCCCGAGCCGGTTCGTAGTTCTGCTGGGGGCTTAGGAAGATCACCGGGTCGAGGAGGGCGGGTACATCCTGCTTGGTGAAGTAGATTTCTTGGGAGAGCAGGTCAATGTTGGCGATCGCATAGCCGCCGCTGCCCTCAATGTAAAACTCGATCGTTTCGCCTGCCAGATAGCGCTCAAACCAGGTGCTAGACTGAATCTCGTCGATCGCATTTAAAAAGTCTGCCCGCAAGCCCGTCTTGAGCAGACTATTACGGCTCAGGCGCAGATCATGCGGTCGTTTGATGATTTCCCGAATCGGTTCGTACTGCTCTAGATACCAAGCCTTGAGTGCAATGATCGCCATGACAACCGCTTATGTTGAGTGTGAGACGCCAGAAGTCTACTGGTTTGAGAGCCCTCGTTTGGCGTGACGCTCACGGCGCTGGGGTCTATCATCCGAGATTGAATTTAACTGGCTCCCTGAATTTGCGCTTGAGAGCCGGTAATATTGTTCCATTTCTCCGTATTTAACCACGTTTGTGTAAAATAGTTCGCTC
>JBCDEB010000038.1:0-48809 GCA_039180005.1 Cyanobacteria bacterium P01_G01_bin.54
GTTTGGTTAAGCCAAGAGCACGAAAACTTATAAAACTCAATGAAATCAACAATACTGGCTCCGATATAGCCGGAGCCTGAGGGGGCAATCTCCCCCTCAGCGGGAGGTGTCGGGGGGCTGGACCCCTGACAACCGGGTTTGACATCGAGAGTTCAAGGCTTTGAGGAAGGCGATCGCTTCGCTTATTCCAAAACTCACGTTATTTAAGTGATTTTATTGAGCACCAACCCCCGTAGAAGTTCCGTATGGAATCGGAGACTTTACGGAAACTTTAAATAAAGAGGGCTCAATATAGAGAAGCGGTGAATTTTTCTACCGCGAGAGTTGATTAAACCACGCCGATTCTAAAACTCGGAGTCGGTGTGAAACCCTCCCTGCGATGGCAGCCCCTTGGCGATTTGTTGGGTCGGGCCGGTTAGCGCTGCCCTAGCGGGTTCAGAACAATTCAGTACTCGATGGTAGAAATAAGCCACCTGTTCAAAATCCACTCAATATCTGTCATACAGACACTTTGAACTTTGAGCTCTGCACTTTGAACTTCCGCCTTGCGGTACAAGTAACACGCCCTAAAATAGAGCTGTTGTGATCGGTATGGCAAGATGACAAAGCGGCTGCGGTTGGCGATCTTGGCAGGGGTGGTCTGTGGCTTGGTGATGTTGAGCTATTGGTGGCGACTCTCCTGGGCTGCGCCGCCAGGTCTCACAGTAGAAGCGGTCTATACCGTTTCGGGCCAGGTGGTGGGCCTGCAGGTTCGGGAGGGCTATCTGGACTATGCCGAGCAAACGCCCTATCGACCTCAGGGGGGCGATCGCCGCCTGCACAATGAGAACAAGCCCCATCGCCCGATTTGGCTTCAGCGGCAGGGCCAGGTGATCGGCTCGCTGGTGGGCCCGGAAGAAAATATTCTGTATGGCTTCGATCGCTTTTTGGGCAAAGCCCTGGAGCCCGATTGGGCCGACGAACCCAGCCATTATCAACTCAGCTCCCCGGATGACCCCAACTACCGCACGCCCCAAACCCCCCGCCAGGTCTGGCGCAAGAGCAAACCGAGCGATCGCGGCGAGACGGGTCGGGGTCAGGTGGTTTGGCCGCTGATCCATTCCCTCTACCTCGAATTTCCCACCGCCCTGCAACCGGACAAAACCTATGAGCTGAACTTTTTAGATCAGCCTCTGTCTCAACAATTACCCCGCCAGCGCTGGCGCTATCGCCCGCTCAACCAATGGAGTGAGGCGGTTCACGTCTCGCAGATTGGTTTTCACCCCGAGGATCCGGTTAAAGTGGCTTTTCTCTCTGTCTGGTTGGGTAATGGTGGCGGTCTGGACTATGCCGATCGCCTGCCCTTTAGCGTGATTGATGAGCGCACCAACCAGCTTGTCTACGACGGCCAGGCCCAACTGAGCAGGGCGAAAACCGCTCCAGAAGATGCTCGCGATCGCAACTATACCCTTGCTGATGTCTATGAACTACGCTTTGACGCCCTCCGCAAGCCGGGACGTTACCGAGTTTGTGTGGCGAGCGTGGGCTGCTCCGACCCCTTTGCGATCGCCGACGATGTCTGGCAGCAGGCCCTGGAGACGTCTTTGCAGGGGTTTTATTATCAACGCAGCGGCATTGAACTCGCTACGTCCTCAATGCCTCGCCCCCGGCCCTTCCACCCGGACGATATGCCGATCTATCAATCCCGAACCTCCTTGCTGGAGACCAATATGGGCATTGGCGAGCAGAAGGTCTTTGACGCCTTGGCGGTGACGGGGACGAAGGAGCGAGTCGCCGACGCCTGGGGGGGCTATTTTGATGCCGGGGACTGGGATCGCCGCATTCAGCATCTGGAGGTGACGCGCCTGTTTTTGGAGTTGTGGGAGTTGTTCCCTGAGCAACTGGAGACGATCGCCCTGAATATTCCCGAATCCCGCAATGGTTTGCCCGATTTTCTCGATGAAGCCCTCTGGACGTTGGACTTTTTTCAGCGGCTGCAACTGTCCAATGGCGGCATTCGTGGTGGCATTGAGTCGGTGGCGCATCCGAAGCGGGGGGAGGCCAGTTGGCAAAATTCCCTCCCCACCTACGTCTATGCCCCCGACCCTTGGTCGAGTTATCTTTACGCGGGCACGGCCGCCCAAGCCGCTTGGGTACTGCAAGATCTGGCACCTCGGCGAGCGGCGGACTATCGGGAGACGGCGATCGCCGCCATGGACTATGCCGAACGCCAGCCCCTCAGCCAGCAAGCCAATCGCCCCTTCCAGCTTGACGATGCCCGCAACCTAGCTGCTGTCCAGCTCTACCGCCTCACGGGGGAGACGCAATATCATGAGATTTTCTTGGCAACAACGGTGTTTGAGCAACCCGATGTGTTTCCTCAGGTTTGGGGCAAGCACCACCAGACCGATGCGGCCTTTTGCTATGCCCGTTTGCCCGCAGCCCAAGCAGATCGCTTGGTTCAGGCTAATGCCCGGGCGGCCCTGCTTAAAGATGGCGATCGCGCCGTTAGGATTGGCCGCCAAACCGCCTTCCATTGGTCAAAGGATGACCCCTACCAACCCCTAGGTTGGGCGGGCTCCTTGGGCACCCCCAAAACCGTGCACCTGTTGCGGGCCCATGCCCTGAGCCGAAAAAACAAATATCTTCGGGCGGCGATCGCAGCGGCTCAGTTTTCAGCCGGGGCGAACCCCAGCAACTTGGCTTACACAACTGGACTTGGCAATCGCAATCCCCAACATCCCTTGGTGATCGATACCCGTGTCATGGGCGAAGCACCCCCGCCGGGGATTACGGTGTATGGCCCCCTCGACCCGGTACGCTTTAGTCACTATTGGATGTTTAAGCAGCTCCAACCCCACGTATTCCCAGATATTGATCAATGGCCCACTGCTGAAGCCTATTTTGACATCTTCCTCTTCCCGGCTGTGACTGAGTTCACGGTCATGCGCACCATGGCCCCGACCGCCTACACCTGGGGCTATCTCGGGGCAGTTAACCGTTAGCCGGTCTCGTTCTTAACGGAACCGCTCACTACTATAGCGGCGCTGGGACGAGGTGCGAGTTTGAGGTGCTTTTGCTTGGGTTGCTTGAGAGATCTGAGAGATCTGAGTACTTTTTCCGGAGCGAATTGCTTCCTGCTGGGGGGTGGTGAATGAGATGGCGGGTTGGAGCGATCGCTCACGAATCGAGGGAGTTTCAAAGAGCCTCTTCTGGGCCCCAATCCGAACATTACTTGCAAGGGCAACATAGGTAATCCAAAAAACGTTTTCACCGAGAAGAATTAAGCTTTCAGTGAAGTTGTACATCATAAAGAACGTTAGGAAAATCAGTGGCCAAAAGTCTTCTGGTGTTTCGGTAACATAAATGCGTTTAACGGTACGGATAATGAACAGCAGGATACTCAGCCCTAAGCAGCCCAACCCCACAAAGCCTGTTTCGAGTAGCGTGTCCACAAAACCGTTATGGGCATGAGGTGGGGCATAGGTTCCGGAGAGCAAATTTCGGGGTCCTTCACCAACCACGGCTAATCCGGCTTCAACCCGGTAGTTCAAGCGCTTGTTCCAGAAAACCTTCCGGCCAAAACCAAAGTAGGGATGTTTCGGAATTTGGGTCATTGCATAGCTCCAAATCTCTGTTCGTCCTGAGAGGGTAGGGTCTTTGCCCAGACCCTCCATAATGTTGTCCCAATTGCTAAAGAACACGGTAGTTACAGGAATCGCTGTGCCAATCAGGGTGGCAAAAATAATGATCATCAGCAGGTTGCGCCAACGAATGGTCCTCAGGAGAAACAAGGCACCCACTAGCACAAAAATATTTACCAGTCCGGACTTGGAACCACTCATCAAAATCATAAAAATCATAAACCCCAAGCCACCTGCTGCTAACAGACGGTTGAAGTTGCGATCGAAGAGCAGAATTAAATGTCCACCACTACCGAGGGTCATAATCGCGGCAAGGTCATTTTTATGATGATAAACCCCTTTCCAGAGGCCAGCGAACTTCCCTCCACCGTGAACCCCTGAGCCCAGTAAGGCTTCATATAGACTCCGCAAGGCACAAAGCTGGAGTGCCGCGCAGAGTAACATCAACTGTTCACGCAAGGTGTAGCGTGTTGCGAGGTAGAGACCAAACGCAGACATATACAGGATTTCGCGCACAGCAACCATCGTTTCACTTTGAACCTCTGACCAGTAGAAGGAAACAAATGAAATCGAACTTAACAAGGCAAGAAAAGGAATTCCTTTAAGCAGATAAATGGTCATCTCCCAACGCAAGAAAAGCAAGATGCAGGAGACGAGGAATATACCATAACGTGCCAAGGTCACTAATCCGCCTAACTTATTGAATCCGCCCGCAAAAAACATAATGCCGACAATGGCGAATACAATCTCTGTCCATTGAATTGCCTGTTTTGCAGTAAAAGAAATCCGGAGTGTCATGGCTTAAATATTGAAGAGGATGTTGACTACAGATAACAGTTTGCGGTCATGGTTTTCTGGCTAGAGGCACAATTTGGAACGATCAAAGGGGGATGCTCCCTTGCCAAGCGGAATGACAAGATTGAATGTTCTATATCATAACGGTTCTACCAATCGTCTTGCTGTTGTGGGGGCGGCTCGGCCCAGTCATCGGCAGTCGACCGATGAGCATCCGACCAATCCTCGGGCGCAGGCAGTTGATAGGCTTTGGGTAAGGGTTTGGGAGTTGGCGGGGCCAGGGGAATGGGCGTTGTTTCAGCGAGGGGGGCAGGCGGCTCGGTTGGGGTTTCCAGGTGAGCTGTGATCTGGAGGCGGTCTTGCAGGGGGGTAATCACCTTGGCGATCGCCTCTTGGACAAACCCTTTGACAAAGGCCTCTTTTTGTACCAGTTGAAACTGCTGCTGTACCACCCCAGCGATGCCACCATCACCCCAGTTTTGATTATGACGAAAATATTCAATGAAACTCTTGCCCGCGATCCGGGTTAGGTAGGCCGCACTGACGCCCTGAATGCTTTTGCCGACCAGATAGGTGGCCACATTGAATTGCAGCGCGGTGGAGAGCAGTTGCACGGCCCCTTTCACCACGCCTAGGCTCACCAGGGTCTTACCGAGAGAAAGGGCCAGTTCACGACCACGATCGAGGTTGAGGCGACAGCCGTAGACCTTGCCAATTTCGACCACCATCTGGGCGTTGACGGCGGCGGTGGCCAGTAAATCCACGACCGGTACTGGCGTTACGGCGATCGCCCCCGCCCCCAGCCATTGGTAGCGATCGATAATCTGCTCGGCCTGGCGACGGCGCTGCTTGTCGAGGAGGCGGCGGGCTTCCTCGCCCAGGCGTTGGGACTGCAAGAGAATATTGTCGGCCATCAGGTCTTCCCCCTCGGCGCGCAGAATCGCGGCGATGCGCTTGAGTAGGGGGAAAATCTCCGGTTCCGGTTGAATCGCGCCCCTCTCCAAACGACCGGTCTCCAACTGATCGGCGGCGGGTTGGGCGGCGATCGCCACCACATCAGCAGCGGCAATATCGGGGGTGACCCGGGCGGCCAGTTGACGCATCAGCAGGGTCTGTTCCTCGGGGGTGTATAAATCGCTTTTGTTGAGCACCAGCAGCGATCGCTTGCCCATGGCGGCCAAGGTCTTGAGTGGCTCATATTCTGACTGACGCAGGTCGTTATCCACCACAAACAGCAGTAGATCGGCTTCAGTGGCCAACTGCCGGGCGATCGCCGCCCGCTGACTGCCCGCGCTGCCCGCTTCCAAGATGCCGGGGGTATCGATGAGCAGCAGATCGCGATCCAGACCCGCGAGACGCAGGGTATAGGCTTGGCCCAACTCGGTCGTGCCCAGAGTGGCCCCGACCTCCCCCACCATTTCACCGATCAGGGCATTGACCAGCGCTGTCTTGCCCGCTGAGCCGGTGCCAAAAATCACCAGTTTAAGCTCGCCTCGCTCAAGGCTGGCAGCGAGTTCCTGGGAGCGACCCAGTAAAGCTGCTTGACTGACTTGATCGTGAATCTGTTGGACTTGACGCTGGACGGCCGCCAGGTTTTGCTCGGCGATCGCGGTCTTTTCCTGGGGCAGTTGAATCGGGGGTGTACGGTTCTGAGCCTGGCGTTGGGCATGACGTTGCGCCGCCCGTGGATTGGTAATCAGATTGAAATAGTAGAAAAACGCCCAGATCAGCAGCCCCAAAATGACCAGAATCAACAGCAGTAAGACATTAGCCAGCAGGGGCGCGGTAAAGGAGATTTGGAAATAGAGCCGATAGAGTGAATCGACGAGCCACAGCACCAGCCCGAGGATCAGGCAAATGCCCACGATGAGGATCAGGAGACGCGGTAGGGGAAGCTGGGACAATGGGTCGTTGAACTCTGAACTCTAAACGCTGAACTCTGCCTTGCGGGACTAGTCTGTCTCCAGAATGCCAAAAATCCGCAGGAAGTTGAGGGCACCAAAGGTATCGGAAACCGGGCGGAGGATGCTGGTTAAGACGTCGCTAAAGCCCGTGAGGGCATTGCGCCGCACAACAATCACATCCCCATTGCGCAAGAGGGGATTGTTCTCGTCGTTTAAGCCCACGGCAAAGTCCACATCAATTTTGCGATTGGTGACGCTGCCATCGGGGTTGAGCCGGATCAGATCCACAAACCCTTTCTTGGCACGGCTTTGATTAAACCCCCCTGCCGCAAAAATACCCTGGTTCAGGGTGCTATTGGGGGGTAAGGTGAGACGACCCGGGCCAGTAACCTCGCCAATGACGGATACTTGGATTTGCTCGGGGGAAAAACTCGCCGTGGCGATCGCCAGGGTTTCTTCTGGGTTGAGCACTTCGGCGCGGGGAATGACGATCGCATCGTTGGGCTGGAGAACCATATCCTGGGTAATGTCTCCCTCGCGAATCAAGGCCCAGAGGTTAATGTCGAGAATTTCTTCATTGCCCCAGCGATCGCGGCGGCGCAACCGGATATTGCGCACATCGGCAGAGGTTTTGATGCCACCTGCGCGGGCGATCGCTTCGGTGACGGTGGGGGGCTGAGCTGCACCGGGCACGTTACCCGAGGCAACCACATAGGTTCCGGGTCGGTTGACTTCTCCGGCGATCGCCACCGGAATAGGTTGGAGAACATTCGGGGCAAAGCTAGCATCCAGCAGCACCTGAATGTCTACCGGATCCGTCACCGTTGCGGCGGGTACAAACAGACTATCACCATCGCGCAGGGTGACGTTCTGGCGGGCATCGCCATTTTGCAGGAATTCCCAAAGATTCAGGCGGTAGACCTGTTCAAGTCCCTGGCTGCGACGGCGCAGTTGCACATTGCGAATATCTGCCGAAAGCGTCACCCCATCGGCCAGTTCGAGGGCTTCCACGACAGTCAGAAAACGACGATTGGTGCTGCTCTCGATATTGGTATAGTTTCCCGGTCGGGCCACCTCCCCCGCAATGACAATATTGACCGCCCGAAAGGCAATCAGGGTGGTGTTGACAAAGGGACGCACCAGATATTCACTATAGGCCGCCTGCAAATATTGATTCACTTGCGCGATCGTTGCGCCGCCGACTAGCACCTCCCCCAGCAGGGGCATGTTGATCGTGCCATCGATCCCCACCGTATACTGCCCCGTATATTCCGGCACATCAAAGACATTGATTTGCAAGACATCTCCCCCTCCGAGCGTATAGGCCGTCTCGAGCAGCAAAGCCCCCGCTGGCAGGGGTTGAAAGCGGGAGGAATTGCTGCTGGGTGTCACCGGAATAAAGGCATCTTCGGAGGTTGGGGGCCGGGACTGAGTGGGTGGGCGCTGGGGGCGAAGGTCGAACTGCTCCTCAAGGGGTTCGACCGTTTCCACGGGGTCAATGGGCCGACCGCCGGGCGGATCTAAGATCGGCTCGCCATCGATCCGGGTTTCTTCAAAGTCGGGCACTTGGGCGAGGGGACTAATCCCCCCTGCCCCCCTTGGTAAGGGGGGTGACGCCGCAGGCGGCTGGGATGAGGGTAGGCTCAAGAGTGGCTCTGCTATAACCCCCTTACGAAGAGGGTCGGCGCAGCCGGGGGGATTCAACCCACTGGTTGGCTCAATACATTTTTCTTCGGTTGATAAATCCTCCCCAAACTGCAGCGCAGAATCCAAAAATTGCGGCGTAGGGGCGGGTTTCAAACCCGCCCCTACAGGGTGCTCGCGCTCCCGTTGGGCGAAGTCAATGTTGGAGACTAGGGTTTTGGAGACTGGAACTGCCGTGGCCGGTAGCCCTAGTCCAGTCAGGGTAATGACAGTGGCGATCGCCAGGGACGGGTTCTTCATGAGTCTTGACTCTGGGGTAAGCGCTCTTCTTCAGAGAAATAGCGGTGGTAGTAGTAGTAGGAGCCTGAGGAGAAGTCTTGGACGCCATTGGCCACCAGGCCAATGCTCGAGGTTTGGGAGACCTTCAACCCTTCGAGCACCTGTTTGAAGAGGTTGCGATCGGTCCAGCCCAGACGCACCACCAGTAGCATGACATCCGTATGTACCCCTAAAAACTTGGCATCCGCCAGCCCCAGCATCGGGGGGGTATCAAAGATGACCAGGTCATAGTTTTGGCGGAAGGTCTGCACCAGACTATGCATGCGCTGGGAGGAGAGGAGACGGGTCGGGTCAGGCGGAATTTGTCCAGAGGTCAACACAAACAGGTTGTCATCATTGGGCGATCGCTGGATCACCTCCTCCGGATCAAGATCCATCGAAATGACATGGGAGAGACCCCAAACATTGGGCAAGTCCGTCATGGCATGGACTTGGGGGCGGCGTAGATCGGCATCGACGAGTAACACCCGTTGGCCCATGGCTGCGGCAGTCTGGGCCAAATGAATCGAAGTGGTCGATTTGCCCTCTAGAGGAACGGAGGAGCTGACCAGCAGTACCTGGAGCGGCTTGTCCGGGGTAAAAAACGAGAGGTTGGCATTGAGGGAGCGAAAGGCTTCCAGAAACGGTGAGGTGCGATACCGCTGGGCCAGGGGGCGTAGGGGTAGGGTGCGGTCAATCCCTGTTTTACCTTTGAACTCCTTGCGATAAGGAATCGTCCCCAGCAGCGGCAACCGAGCCATCTCTTTGACTTCATCGGGCGAATGGAATCGCACATCCAGCTTCTCGGCGATCAGTGTCACCCCGAGGCCAGCGAGCAACCCGGCGACCATACTCAAGGCCATCCCCCGGCTGACATTGGGTGCGATCGGATAGAGCGGGGTTTCCGGCGCATTGAGCAAGTCCCAGGTGCCGGTGCGCTGGGCCGACTCAATTTGCAAGCCCTGCTGCACTTCCAGAAAGCGACTCAGGCTCTGGGTTGCCACTTCCAGCTCCCGTCTCAGGTCGCCATATTCGCGACTGAGACGGGCAAAATTTTGGATATCCTGCCGGGTCTGACGCTCGGCGGAGGCCAGGGCTGCCGCTCGCGTCGCCAAAACCTGACGGTCATTGGTCGCCTCTAAAAAGGACTGGGTCAATCGGAGGCGAATGCTGTTGGGGGAAGCATTTCTGAGCTTGGTTGAAACGCCAGCGCTGGACTCACTCGCTTCCCCCAATACCCTCGCCCCTTCAGCCTGCACCAGCGGCAGCAGCTTGGCCCGTTGCTCGCGCAGACGAGCAATTGTGGGGTGATTGGTATTAAAGCGAGCCGACTCTAGGGCAAGTTCGGTTTCAATATCTTTGAGATTCGCTAGCAGCGACTGATAACGCGGGGCTTCGCTCAGGGCCGAAACCACCAGGGCCTCGTCAATGTCGAGACCGAGCTGATCGCGCAATTTGGTTTGTAGCTGTTCGGTTTCCGCCAGCGATGAGGCCACGGTACGGCGTTCGTCAACTAGCAGATTGAGGCGGTTGGCGACGGACTCGCCCTGGACATCCGGGTCGAGCAAATTATGTTTGCGGCGAAAGGCTTCGACTTTGGCTTGCAGATTGTCCACCTCTTGGCGCTGCTCGGCTAATTGCTCTTCGACAAAGACCAGACCCTTTTCTTGGCCGGTTTTTTCTTCGGTGCGGGAATAGTGGATAAACCCATCGGCCAGCGTTTCGAGCACAAACTTGATCTTGTTGGGGTCGGAGTCTTGGAAACCGACTTCCAAGATTTTGGTGCCTTCGAGTTGGGCAATGGTCATATTGCCCACCAAACCCCGGTAGTCCATCTTGTCGTAGCGGTTTTGCATTTGCTGGACCAGGGGCTGGAGCACGGTCGGGCTCTGCAAGACTTGAATTTGCGTGTCGTAGTCAAACTCAAGCCCCAGTTGGTTCACCAAGCTCTGGCTAAATTGGTCGAAGCGTTGGTCGCTGGCGATCGGCTCCACCAAGAGGCGAAAACTGCCCCGATAGAGGGGCTCTTCTTGCAGCACCCGCATGCCCATGAAGATGCTGACCACCGCGTTCACCAGCAGCAGAATCCACCAGCGACGTTTGAGCACGGAGAGCGCTAGGCGGAGATTGATGCTCTCATCTTCGCCCCCCGGACTGGGAAAGGGCAAGGGGCGATCGCTCTCGGCAACCTTGGCCTTGAATGAGCCATTATGCAGACCACCGTTGCGGGGCGGCAAAGAAGCTGATGGGTTCGCGTTCGTCACAGGCTAGTCGTGAGGCAACAGTCCGAGTCGCAGACCCGGTTCTTTGTTGATTGTATGATAGACGTTCGGGCAATGCCCATGGAGTCTGTAGGGCAAGCGCGTCTCCAGGGATGTTGTCCCCGCCGATGAGTTTAGTTGGCGAATATTTGTATTGATTCTATTGCTGCTGTCATTGACAAGCGATAGTCTTTATTCCCCGCACGACGTCTGATGCCCCACATGAGATTTCAGTAGGACTATTTTATCTTCCTGAGAGGAAATTCTGGGTGCCATGATGCTGCTATCCCCAACGCAAAGATCTGACTTTACCTGACTAAAGAAATGACATTTAAGACTCAAGTATTGCTTGAGCTTAGACAGTCATGCTAATTTAAGCAATCCCAACGCAAAGATCTGACTTTGCCTGACCAAAGAAATGACTTTAAGGGACAATGTCTGACAAATTTCTTGTTTTGGGTCTAGAGTTCTTGTCAAAATTGGGTTGAATTGTGGTGGTAAGGACAGGGTTGGCTTGGCTGGAAATGCTGAGCAATATGATATTTTGTTTTGACCGTGAATATACGGATTGATTTCTATGCTAATTGCGCTAAGTTTGACATGTCTACAATTGAATACTGCCACATTTTAGATATTTAATCTGAGTTCGAGATGCTGTCTATTTGATGTATCTAACTGGAGGACTATTCTTATGCAAACTGTCTGCCATTTGGCCGACTGTTGCTTAAGGCATTACGGCTATAGCTGACACTATTGGGATGACCTCTGGAAGAGTGATTCCCTTGCCCCTCGTCTGTGAACTGACCAGAGAATAGTTGAGCAACAGTCTTCACAAAAACAATATTCGCAAGACAGCATATAGAAGGGAGCGCATCTACAACCGTGCACCTACAACAGGTTGTTGATTACATCTTCAGGAGGTTTACCCTCTTATGTTTAAAACATTACTCTGGATAGAGAGTTCTCTCATCCTGCCATTGGTGCTGACGGCACCCGTCTTAGCCCAATCTATCACCCCTGCTCCCGATGGTACTGGCACAGTTGTGCATTACAACGGCAACACCTACCACATTCAAGGGGGTACCCAAGCCGGGGCAAACCTCTTCCATTCGTTCCAAACTTTGGGCTTGAGCCATGGGGAAATTGCCAACTTTTTAAGTAACCCCAGCATCAGCAATATTTTTGGGCGGGTTACGGGGGGCGATCCCTCAATTATTGAGGGACTCCTGCAAGTGACGGGGGCTAATTCCAACCTCTACCTGATGAACCCAGCGGGGATTGTTTTTGGCTCGGGTGCGAGTCTCAATGTGGGCGGTGACTTTTTTGCCACAACGGCCGATCGCATTGGCTTTGGCCAGGGTTGGTTCAATGCCAGCGGTGCCAATGATTACGCGATGCTGGTGGGTGCACCCAATCAATTTGCATTTTTGAGCGGGCAGCCGGGGGCGATTCTCAATGGGGGGGAGCTCAATTCAGCACAGGGGATCGCGCTCATCGGGGGGACAGTTGCGAATACAGGGACGATTACGGCGGGTAATGTGACCCTGGCTGCTGTGCCGGGAACCCGACTGGTGAATCTGGCTCAGGCGGGGATGCTCTTGAGTCTGGATTTGCCCCAGGATGTCGTGGCAGCCGGAATCACCCCGCTAGATCTGCCCAGCTTGCTCACAGCGGCGGGGGTAGAGACCACTGAGTCGCTGGTGATGGGGAACGTGCAGCTTGAGGGAACGGTTAGCGGCGCACAGGTGGATCTCTTGGCGGCGAATCGAGTGACGGTGACGGCACCGGGGGTTGTGGCCGGGGATGCCCGCGTGGTGCGTTTTTCTGCTGATGGGGATGATCCGGAGCAGGCGGTGTTTATTGGCGGTCGGGCGGATCATCCCGAGGATTTGCTTTATGGGGCTGAGGCGGGGACGGTTAGCCAGATTATTGAGCGGGACGAAAACGGAATTGAGGTTATCAGTGAGCAGTTAGCCGTGATCAGTGAATCCGTGGGTGAGCTGGAGTCTGTTGTTATTGCGGCGGAGGGGAATGAAGGGAATTTCTGGCTGGGGAGTGAATGGATTCGCAGTGAAAATATTGCGGATTATGCGGCGCAGTTGCAGAGCTGGGGGACGGCGCTGACAGAGAGCGCGGATCTGTTGCTCTACAGTTGTTTTACAGCGTTAGGCGCATCAGGTGAGGCGCTAATGAACAGTATTGCCAACCTGACGGGGGTAGATGTGGCGGCGTCGGTGAATGCAACGGGGAGTAGCAATTATGGCGGTGATTGGCTGCTGGAGGCGAGTACGGGCAGCATTGAGGCGAGGAACCCGTTTACGTTGGAGACGTTGGCGGGTTGGGATGGCAAATTAAACACCCTGACAGTAGATGACTTCACTGATACTGGCTCTGGGGATACATTGCGGAATCAGATTGCGGCTGCTAATGCAGGGGATACGGTTATTTTTACCTCTGCTGGAACAATAAACTTAAATTCTACAATTCAGTGGACAACGGATAATGTCACCCTTGATGGCAATGGTGGGACTGTTGAGGGTAATGGTGTTTCACGAGTTTTCGAGATTTACGCAGACAATCCTACGATTCAGAATCTAACGATTCAGAAGGGCCGTATAAGTGGCGGATATGCTGATGGCGGGGGGATTTTCCATATCGGATACACTGCGGGAAACACTCTAACCCTCAACAATACGACGGTGTCGAATAACATCGCAGATCGCCATGGGGGGGGAATTCTGAGCAATAGTGACGTCATCCTCAATAACTCCACCATTTCTAATAACTCCGCTTCGAATAACTTCGTTCATGGCAGTGGGGGCGGGCTCATGGCTTATAATGTCACTCTCAATAGCGGTTCCAGCATTTCCAATAACTCCGCAGAGAGAGCGGGTGGAATCGTTGGTTGGAGAGGGGTCACCCTCAACGGGAATTCAACCGTTTCGGGGAACACTGCACGTAATGGTGGGGGCGGTGGGATTTCCGGTGGGAACGTCACCCTCAACGATAATTCGACTGTTTCGGGGAACACTGCCAGTGACAATGGAGGCGGGATTATTCATGATAAGGTCACTCTCAACGACAACGCTAGCGTCTCGAATAACGTTGCAGGTCTCAGTGGGGGTGGGATTTCCGGTGGGAACGTCACCCTCAACGATGATTCGACTGTTTCAGGGAACTCTGCCGGTGGCAATGGAGGCGGGATTGCTCGTGGAAAGGTCACCCTCAACGATGATTCGACTGTTTCGGGGAACACTGCCAGTGGCAATGGGGGCGGGATTTTCTCTAGCAGTGGCATCTCGGACAGCTTCGTCACCCTCAACGATGATTCGACCGTTGCCAATAACTCCGCAGGTCTCAGTGGGGGCGGGATCGCTAGTGAGCGGAGAGCCGTCCTTAACGATGATTCAACCGTTTCCGGGAACTCTGCAAGCAGCTACGGTGGCGGGATCTTTAGTGAGCGTAACGTCATCCTGACCAACGCGACTGTTTCAGGAAACTTTGCCAATCTTAATGGCGGTGGCATATCAACTCTTGGTGATGTCACCCTCGACAACGCGATCGTTTCCGGGAATACTGCACGTAACGCTGGTGGGGGTGGGATCGCCAGTCGTGGCGATGTCGCCCTCACCAATAACGCCAATGTTTTTGGGAACTCCGCAGCACTGGATGGCGGCGGGATCGCCAGTCTGAAGACGGTTGAGCTGACCAATGGCTCCACCGTCACGGATAACCTCAGCAGTGGCAGTAGTGGGGGTGGGATCGCCAGTGTGGGTGATGTTACTCTCGACAACGCGATAGTTTCCCGGAATTCAACCAGTGGCAATGGCGGTGGGATCGCCAGCAGTAACATCGTCACACTCACCAATAACTCCACAGTTGCCAACAATTCTGCCAATACGAGTGGGGGCGGGATCTTCAGTGACAGTACCGTTATCAACGGTTCCACCGTTTCCGGCAACTCCTCCGGTAGCAATGGGGGCGGGGTCTTTAGTGCTGATGCTGTAACACTGACGAATGGAGCCACAGTTTCCGGGAACTCCACTACTATCTTTGGGGGCGGCATTTACAGTGGTGGTGATGTCAATCTCACAGCGGGTGCAACGGTTTCGGGGAACATCGCTAATATCAGCGGGGGCGGTATTCGCACCGGAGCAGGCAACATTAATGGCACAAATTCAACGTTCTTGGGGAACGCTGCACCAACAGGCGGCGGTATTTATAGCCAGTCGGGGATCATTAGCCTCACGGACCATCAGGGCGATTTAGACCTTGATCTGTTTGCTCGCAACGCCGTGGCGCTCAGTGGTTCGGGAGCCATCACGCTCACGGGCGATGTGCAAACAGGCGGTCAAGTCTTTGGCGTTGCTGCGACAGGCAATCTGACAGCGACCGGATTAGGTACGCTAAGCACTGCTGGTGGTGCATTAACCCTGATCAGCACGGGGGGGGCGATCAGTGCGGGGGCTTTAAATACGGCTGGCGGCGCATTAACCCTCACCAGTATGGGAGGTGAGATCCATGCAGGGGCTTTGGATACGCGCACCAATACGGGGGATGGCGGGGCGATCGCCGTCACCGCAGCAGAAGACATTGCCGTGGCAACCCTCACTACGCAAGCGACCCACGGCACAGGAGGGGCAGTGACGCTCACCAGCAATCGCCACATTCGGGTCAGCAGCAGTTTGGGTGGATTTAGCATCAATACCGCCGGGACGACTGGCGGGGGCGACATTACGCTCACCCACGGCGGCAATGGTCGAACGCTTTTTAGCATTGGGAATGCCAGTATTAACGGGACGGCTGGCGCAATCACGACGGGTAGCCAGACCCTTGCTCCCACTGATCCCACTCACGAGTTTTTGGGTAACTATACGAAGCCACCCGGTATTCAGATTCTCACCAATGCACCGATCGCCGCGATCGATACTGCCATTGCGACGGTACTCAACCCGCCCCAACCCGTCACTGCCTTGGATATGGCGCTTCTGAACACCGCAAATGAAAACGTGCTTACACCATCGGCAGGGAGTGGTTGGGGGCTCAATGATGTCAATATCCAGGCTGGCTCCCTTGACGATCCAGCGATTTTAGCGGCGGCTGTCAAGCTCGATAGCTTGCTGGGGGGTGATTTTGCTGCGGCTGGCATCGACCTGCCCGACAGTAATAGTTTGGCAGAGAGTTGGATCGGTTCCAATCCAGGTAGTGCGGCCATTTCTGCCCTCATTAACGCCCTCGGCCTCGGCCAGAATAATAGCCTTGATGAAGGGGCTGAAGACGTTGCCGAAGAAGACAGTGAGGATGACGATGATGACAGTGAGGATGATGCCCAGAGCATTGCCAACATCCGGGAAACCTTCAAGCGCATCACCGAACAGACGGGAACCATCCCCACATTCATCTATGCGATCGCCCAACCCGAGGCCCTCGAACTGATCGTCGTCACCCCTGACAACCAACTCCTGCACACCGTTGTTGCTGAAGCCGATCGCCATACCCTCCAGAGCACGATCCGGGCCTTCCGCCGCCGCATCACGAGCCTGAGCCCGAGCTACATTACGCCCGCCCAACAACTCTACGACTGGCTGATCCGCCCCGTTGAGAACACCCTGGAAGACCTTAACATCGATACCCTCGTCTTCGCCATGGGCGACGGTCTGCGTACCATTCCCCTGGCAGCTCTCCACGACGGCGAACAATTCCTGATCGAGAAATACAGCCTAGGTCAAATCCCCAGTCTCAGCCTCACCGATAGTAGTTATGTGCCGCTCCAGGAAGCCAATGTGTTGGCGATGGGAGCCTCTCAATTTAGTTCACTTAATCCTCTCCCGGCGGTTCCCAGTGAGCTAGCCTTGATCACCAGTCTCAAACCCGGCGAGCAATACCTCAACCAAAACTTCACCTGGGATAACCTCGCCACCCAGAGCCGCGATCGCAACTTTGAGATTGTCCATCTCGCCACCCATGCTGCTTTCAAGCCCGGTTCTGCTAGCAACTCTTATATTCAGCTCTGGGGTGATGACACCATTGGCATCGATGAGCTGCGCGAGCTGCGTTGGTTTGAAGACCCCCAGGTGGAGTTACTCGTGCTCAGCGCCTGCGAGACCGCCTTTGGCGACCCCCATGCCGAGCTGGGTTTTGCAGGCTTAGCTGTGCAGGCCGGCGTTAAATCCACCCTCGCCAGCCTCTGGCAAATCTCCGATCTCGGCACCATGCGCCTGATGCGTGAGTTTTATGAGCAGCTCGGCAACCCCGAGGTGACGATTAAAGCCGAGGCCCTGCGACAGGCGCAACTCGCCCTGTTGCGGGGGGAGGCGACAGCGCAGAATGCCCTCTTGGAGGGGATGATGCTGCCGCCAGAGTTGGTGCGGTATCAGGATACGGATTTGACCCATCCGTTTTATTGGAGTGCGTTTACGCTGGTGGGCAGTCCGTGGTGAGTGCAGGGGGTAGAAGGTGAATGGGGGACTATATTTAATGTGAGTTTCGGTTAAGCGAAGCGATCGCATTCCTCAAAACACTACAACCTCAAAGCCAAACCCGGTTGTCAGGGGGCCAGCCCCCCGACACCTCCCGCTGAGGGGGAGATTGCCCCCTCAGACTCCGGCAATATCGGAGCCAGTATCGTTGATTTTGTCGAGTTTCAAAGTCTTGCGCGATGCCCGCTTATATAGAACTCACGTTTTCAAGAGAAAAAAGAGTCGAGCTGACAGCGCCCACCCTGCTACCTATACTGGAGGCAACTAAGTTCTTAATGTTGTTTACTGAGCAATGAGCATAATCTGGCATGGGTTTGTGGCGATCGCCTTTGGCTGTGCTCTGGGTACGCTTCCCCTGCTGCCGGTCTGGGCTCAGTCGATCACCGCAGCGCCCGATGGCACTGGCACAATCATTACGATTGACGGCAACCGATACAATATCCAAGGCGGAACTCAAGCGGGCACAAACCTGTTCCATTCCTTTCAGGAATTTGGCTTAAGTCCCGGTGAAATTGCCAACTTTTTGAGCAATCCCGGTATCAACAATATTTTGGGCCGAGTGGTCGGTGGCAATGCCTCTATCATTGATGGCCTGATTCAGGCCAATCCGAATCTGTATCTGATGAATCCAGCCGGGATCATCTTTGGTGCGAGAGCGAGCCTCAATGTCGGGGGTGACTTTACCGCAACCACCGCTGACCAGATTGGCTTTGAAGGCGGCGGGTTTAATGCAGTAGGTGCCAATCACTATGCGGCCCTGGTCGGCACACCAAATCAGTTTGTGTTTGCCAGCGAGCAGCCAGGGGCGGTGTTGAATTTTGGCGACCTGAGTCATGCAAAGAATGTCAGTTTGGTGGGCGGAACAGTGGTGAATGCGGGCACAGTGGTTTCATCATCAGGAAATGTGACGATCGCCGCTGTGCCAGGGGAGCGGTTGGTGAGACTTTCCGAGCCAGGGATGTTGTTGAGTTTGGAGGTTGCGCCGGAGGCGGTGGCGGCGGGAATTCGTCCGGTGGACTTACCGGCGTTGTTGACAGGGTCTGGGGCCATCACGGGGGAATTGTCCCGACAGGATATTGAAGGGGATGTCGTGATTGCTGGCGAGGTTCAGGGGCAACAGGTTGACCTCTATGCAACAGGTAAGGTGACACCGACAGATACGGCTCTAATTCAGGGCGATACGCGAGTCGTTCGGTTTAGTGAAACAGGTGAGAACCCTGGCCAAGCCCTGTTTATTGAGCATCGGTCAGACAACCCTGAAGCGTTGCTCTATGGCGCAGAAGCAGGAACCGTCAGTCAGATGATTGAGCGGGAGGAAAACGGCATTGAGAAAATCAGTAACCAGTTAGCCATAATCAGTGAATCTGTTGGCGAGCTGGAATCCGTTGCCATTGTGGCAGAGGGGAATGCGGGCAATTTCTGGCTCGGGAGTGAATGGATTCGCAGTGAGAATATTGGCGATTATCAAGCACAGTTACAGCAGTGGGGCGCAGCATTAACTGAGAGTGCAGATATCTTGCTCTACAGTTGCTTCACAGCGCTCGGCGAAACCGGTGAGGCATTGGTGAACAGTATTGCCAACTTGACAGGAGCAGATGTGGCGGCGTCGGTGAATGCGACAGGGAGTGCAAATTATGGTGGCGATTGGACTTTAGAGAACAGCACGGGAACCATTGAAGCGGGGAATCCCTTTATGGTTGAAACGTTGGCAAATTGGGAGGGCAAGCTCGCAACCCGAACCGTAACCAATTTCGCTGATTCTGGTACATTAACGCTCAGAGATGCTTTGACTAATGGCTCCGGGGGGTTTGGCGGTCTACCTGCGGCGGGGGATACGATTATTTTTGCTTCTGCTGCCACCGTCACTTTGACAACAGGAGAAATTGCTTGGGCAATTGATAACCTCACGATTGATGGCAATGGGGGAGTTGTTGATGGCAATAATGCTTCACGAGTATTTAATATTGCGGCGAATAACACCACCATTCAAAACATCACCATCCAGAACGGAACAACTGCATTGTCAGGAGGTGGAATTTATCATCTCAATGCAGGATTGACCCTAAAGAACTCGACAATTTCCGGGAACTCTGCAGGTCTTGAGGGGGGTGGGATTGCGAGTAACAATATCATTGTCACCGACTCAACAATTTCCGGGAACTCTTCAGATCTTGATGGAGGTGGCATTTGGACGGTCTTAGGGACAGGTGATCTAACCGTAACCCGTTCCACGATTTCTGGGAATGATGCGCGTAGTTCGGGTGGGGGGATTTTTGCTGGGAATAATATAACAGTAGACAACTCAACCATCTCAGAGAATTCAGCCAGATACGATGGTGGGGGAATTAGGGCGAATGTTTCTGGTGGTACAGTTACGGTCGATCAATCCGTTATTTCAAGAAATTCGGCGGGTGTTGTGGGTGGCGGTATTGCCAGTGCTGATGTGACGGTGACGGACTCTTTGATTTCAGGTAATACTGCGGCTAACTACGGCGGCGGGATTTATGTTGAGGATGGCTCAGTCACGCAGTCCAACACCTTGTTTACGGGAAATGTTGCCGATAGACTCGGCAATGATGTTTGTATCCAAACTTCAGGACTCATCACCTGTAGCTCTTATTCCACTGCTTTATCTTGTGAAGTTGTTGGTGAATGTGAACAGGAAATTGCTGCTCTTGCTGAAGAGGATATTCTTATCACCTGGGATAGCAGCACCAGCCTGCTCGATACGGGCGTTGAAGATGTCGAAGCCGACCTGACCAATGACTATGACATTTTTGCCAACGCTGACCCGCTAACGCTCCGAGAAATCCAGAACAGCCTCAAAACGATCAGCCAACAAACGAGAGACAAGCCAGCGCTCTTATATCTCACCTTTTTCCCGGCAACGCTCGCCGAACACCCTCCTGCCGAAACGCTCCTCGCCGATGCCAGCTCAGACTTTGGTGACGTCCGCCTCAGTCAACGCTCCCGCAGTGGCAATCCCACCGATCAGCTTCAAGCCATTCTGGTGACCCCCCAAGGCGAACCGATCATCAGATCCGTAATGGGTGTTAATCGTGCTCAAGTCAATGGTGCAGTCCAGGCGCTACGACGACGACTGACCAACCTTTCTGATCGCTATCTTCGCCCTGCCCAACAACTCTATGATTGGTTGATCCAGCCGGTAGAAGCCGAATTGCAAGCCCAAGGCATTCAAAACCTTTCTATCATTGCTGATGAAGGCCTGCGCTCCCTGCCCATTGCCGCTCTCCATGACGGGGAACAATTCCTGATCGAACAATACAGCCTAGGGGTGCTACCGAGTATTTCTCTGGTCGATACCCGTTATCAATCTCTTAACCAACCCCGGGTGTTGGCGATGGGTGCCTCAAGATTTGCGAGTCAGGCTGATCTGCCCGCAGTCCCCACAGAGCTGGAACTGGTGACGCTTGGGCAAGCCCAAGCGCCTTATCTTGATGAAGCCTTCACCCACGCTAATCTCAAGCGTCAGGCGGGCGATCGCAACTTTGATATTTTGCATCTGGCCACCCACGCCGTCTTCCAAGCCGGAGCCCCCGATCAAGCCTATGTTCAGCTCTGGGGGGAAGAAACCTTGAAACTAGAGAGCTTCCGGGACCTTAAACTCCACGAAGAGCCAGCCGTGGAACTCTTGATTTTGTCTGCTTGCCAAACCGCGTTAGGGGATGCTGATGCAGAACTGGGGTTTGCGGGGGCTTCGCTGCAAGCGGGGGTCAAGTCCGTCTTGGCCAGTCTCTGGTCGGTGTCAGATTTAGGCACAATGCGCTTGATGAGCGAGTTTTATGGGCAATTGGCTGACCCCGCCGTGACCATCAAGGCAGAAGCCCTGCGCCAAGCGCAACTGAGTTTGCTGCGGGGTGAGGCCACCCTTGAAGATGGGTTCTTGGGCGCTCTGCCCCTGCCGCCGGAGTTGGCACAGTCTCAAGAGACCGATTTAACCCATCCGTTTTATTGGAGTGCGTTTATGTTGGTGGGGAGTCCGTGGTGAGTTTGGAATTCGGAATTCGGACGTTAGAATTGGGCCGCTCTAACCTGAGGAATTGCCTAGAGTATGCCGCCCTATACTGAACGATAGACCTTGAAAAACGTTGTTTATGCGAGTGAATCTCTAGGGTTATGACTGAAGCGATCCCTTTTTCAGATGCGATGACCAGCTATCAAACGGCGCTGAATCTTCTCGCCGAAACGCCCCGGTTAAAATGGCAGGACCATCTGGTTTTAGAGGTGCTCAGAACCCGGGATGAACTCCAGATCTGCTTGAATGTGATCCTTAGCGAACCGACCCCGTCCTATACCGACGCGCTGCTGCAACTCGCCACGGCTGATGCTCGTTTAGAAACTCTCGGTCCCAAGATTGCTGATTATCCCAGCTTCAAACGGTGGCGTAAGACCTTAATGCCACCGTCCAGCGCCTGGTGGTGGCATTTTGAGCCAACGGCTGAGAGTTGGGCCCATTTCAATTGGCTCTGGAACACCGTGACGGTGACCATCCTAGCGGCCAACTTAGCCGTTGTCACCGACTTGGCAACGCGCTTTTTGTCCGGTGATCCGGGTATTTTCAGTTCTTTTGCGGCGATCGCCCCAGGCATTCTCACCCTCGCTAGCGGTGGGGCCTTTACCAAAGGGGGGCAGAAATTTATTGACGGTCTGTTGAGAAGTTGGGGCTTGGGCCACCGCTATTGGCAATTGACGAAATTTTTATTGGTCTTGAGCTGGTTTGGCCTGCTCTATGGTTTTCATTATTTCCTGCCCACGATTGCTCGGCAATATCTTAAACAGGGTGAACAACAATATGCACAACACAATTTGGCCGCCGCCCAAGACAATTTTGAGCGAGCTCTCAAGCTCTATCCCGACTATCCCGAAGCCCAGTTTTTCTTGGGCGTTGTTTATGAGGATCTGCTGAGTCTTGACGATGCTAAAACGGAATATAAACGATCGATTCAAGCTGGCTACATCCCGAGTTATAACAATCTCGCCCGCCTGCATATTATCCAGACCGAAGATGACCAGGCTGTTGTGTTGCTCAATCAGGCCCTGGCTCTCATTAATCCAGAGCTTGACTCCCTGACCATTCAATATGCTCTTTACAAAAACTTGGGTTGGGCTCAGTTCAATAAAGGCAATTTAGCTGAAGCTCAGGCTAGCCTTGAATTTGCTTTGGAGCTTGATTTAGAAGGCGGTCAAGATACGGTTGAAGCCCATTGCCTTTTGGCACAAGTGTTTGAGCAGCAAAAGAGTCCTGATGAAGCTTTAAAAGAATGGGAAGATTGTTTACAGTATCTTGTCCCATTTGATCAATATAGCCAACAGTGGTTTGAACTGGCGAGTCAACGATTGGCTGTGATAGAATAGTATGGATATTTTGACGGCATTAATATGAACTAGGGCGGAGGTTTTACTGATGAATAAGTGCATTTGGGGATTGAGTTTAGGGTTGGTTGGCGCACTTGTATTTGCTGATGTTGCTTCGGCAAATTCAGCTCGGTTGATTGTTCGTGGGGGGTCAGTCAGTATTAAACGATCCGGTTGGTCGGGCTTTTCGCGAGCAGGAAATGGCTCCCATCTCAGTGGCAGTGATTTGATTCGACCCGCGTCTGGGGCCAATGCTCAACTCCAATGTCCCAGCGGTAGAAGTGTACCCCTAGCAGCAAATAGCACGGTCAGTGTGAATAGCAAGTGTGGTTCTAGCCGTGGTGCTGTCCGCAACATTGAGCATTTGCAACCCTTATTGATTGGGGCTCGACCCGCCACTGCCGAGGCCGATCGCCCTTACTTAATGACCCCTAACGCCTCAATTAGCTTGACAGCAACGCCCTGGTTGCAATGGAATGCCCTACCCAATGCCACGCAATATACCGTTACCTTGAAAAATCTGGAATCGGGCGAGGTGGTTTGGAGCCTGCCGAGCTCGACGGCCATGATGCCCTATCCCGCCCAAGCTGAGCCGTTAGCGGTAGAGACACCTTATCAATTGCTTGTTGCGGCTGAGTCCCGTTCTGGGACGCGCCAGAGTGAGAGTGAGCCGATTGTTTTTCGCCCCGATCCCTTCCTCCTAGAAGAGCTCGAACAAATTGCCCAAATCAATACAGAAAGTCCCAACTTAAGGGTCTTAGAACAGCTCGATTTATTGCTCGATCCAGGGTTGCCCAATGGTGGGTATGTCGGGGAGGCGATCGCCCTACTGCAACAGCAGATTCAGCAACAGCCGAGCCCTATGCTTACTAAACGGTTAGGGGATGTGTATCTGGCCAGCGGCTTCTATGGCCGAGCTGAAAAAGCCTATCAAGCTGTCGCCGCAGCAACGGGTCCCACAACTACCCTTGCGGTTAATACCGGGGATGACTGTTTTGATCTCAATGGCAACTGTGTCCAATTTGCCGATGTGGAGTTGTGGTTGGGATCTCAGGTGGCTCTGGCTCAGCTTAGTTATCAAGAGAATGCGACGGATGGGGCGATCGCCCACCTCGAAACCACGCTCGGCGTCGCGGCCCAAATCTGCGATCAGACCTGGGTTGAGGGCATTGCTAAAATGCTCACGCAATGGAATGCGATGTCGCCTGCCTTGCCGCAGAGTTGTGCAGCGGTTCAATAATCTGGTCAGGGATTTGTGCAGAAGATAGCATTCCCTGCTGTGTTGAATCTGCATCGTGAACCTCCAGAATTGGGGGTTTAAAGGGTTGGGAAGAGGAAGGATAAACGTTCCTTCAACATTGCCAATTGTGACCTCAACAAGCTTGTTAAACTCTTGCTCCCCTACCCCATTGCTTTATCCTTCCTTCCAACCTTCGTAGGCCGCAATCAAGATATTGACATAAGGATTGTCCATTAGTTCTTTGAGGGCTTCCTTGCTTCCTGCGGTGATTGCGCCTTGGAGTCGCTGTTTCAGCTCTGGGTCTTTGTTGATTCCTTTCACTGCAACCTCAATCTCTGCACGGATGTCTGCTGAAATATCGGATGGGTAAGACTGGTTAAGGAACTGGAGTAACTCTTGAATCTCAGCCGCTGACTCGACCAAACTAGATTTGGGATTAACAACCATGTCGCCTTCAACATTTCCGGCGACTCCAGTTACTGAACCATAGAATTGCTGTGTGACCTTGGGCTTGTTCTCTGACACTGACGTTACCTCCGCAATATTGGTGATTGGACGATTCGCCATCATCTTAACAATTTCAGTCATGCTGGCGCTTTGTTCCCGGTAGATTGTGATTTCTTGCTCTTTTGCTTGCAAACGCTCTTGATACAAGCCTTCCAATCGTTTTAGTTCAGATTCATACCGGGTCTTAAAATCCTGCTCGATCGCCGCCCTATCAACCGCTTGAGGAACATCAACGTCGATCACGAAGGAGCCGTCAGACTTTTTACTGATGCCCTGAATTGATAGCTCACCATACTCCCCAGAGACCTGGAGGTTTTGGAATGAGGTTAAGAAGGCTTGCCAGTCGATACCGTTGCTGAAGATGAGGTCTACGGTGTTCCTTGCTTCTTCCATTAGGCGGGCGAAGTCGCCAGGTTTGAATATTTCGTCTGGATTGTGGGGGCGACGATCGGTTGGGTATTTTTGTTGATAGTCAAAGTACCAGCCTAGATAGATGTAGTCGCATTGAACGTCGTTGAATTCGGTTCCCTGATTGATGCCCCAATCGCCAATGCAAGCCCCTGTCAAATTGGCATTACTGAAATCGGTGAATAGGGCTTGAGATTCGGATAGGTTAGCTCCAAAGAGTTTGGTTCTCTTGAGGTTGGCTCCAAAGAGGTTGGCTCTAGTGAGATCAGCTTCCCGGAGATCCGCTTCCCGGAGATCCGCTTCCCAAAGAACAGCTCCCCTGAGATTGGCTCCAAAGAGGTTGGCGCTCCTGAGAACACGTCTTGCGAGTCGGACTTTTGGAAGATCGGCTTTCCAGAGGTTGACTCCAAAGAGGTGGGCATTATTGAGGCTGACACCCTGGAGCCTAGCTTCCTGGAGTTGGGCGAACCCAAGACTAGCTTGATCAAGATTGGCTCCCTGGAGATTGGCTTTTCGGAGTCGGGCTTCCCCAAGAAGGGTGTCCCGGAGGTTAGCTTTCTCAAGATTGGCTCCCTGGAGCCAGACTCCAGAGAGGTTAGCTTTCTCAAGATTGGCTCCCTGGAGGTTGGCTTTTCGGAGATTGGCTCCCTGGAGATCGGCTCCCTGGAGGTTGGCTTCCCGGAGGTTAGCTCCCTGGAGATAGGATCTCTTGTGATCGGGTTTCTTGGGGTTGGCTTCCTCGGGGTCGGCTTCCTGGAGGTTGATTCTGAAGAGTTTAGCTCCCCCAAGCTCTGGTCTAACATTAGGATTCTCCTCCCGCCATCTATTCCAAGCCTCAACCCCCTTCTTCAACTTCGCCAGATGCTTACGATTTGCCACAGTCCATCACCTCAACCAATACAGCCAATATAAGAAAATTCAAGGCTCATTATGTATTTCAGGGAAATCGATGACCAGAGTTATCCAGAGTGCCTGTAGCGTTTGCTAAAACCCTTGTATTGAGCCAAATTCAGAAGCATTGTCCTGAACACAAGAAACCCCCTCACCATCGCAAGGGGGCTGTGGCGGTGAATTTGAGGGGGGATTAGGCGGCGGTGGGTTGGGCGGGGGCTGAGAGGGGGCGATCGCTGAGGTGGGAGTCTGTCACTGTAGCCATTGCTTTAAATCCAGACACACCATAGAATCTCGCCATCAATAATTTGGTAATTTCAAAAATGAATCAAACGATTGCTGCATTGTGCCTTGCTGGGTTGGGTTCTGTGGTTGGGTTGGGAAGTGTTTGGGCTTTTGAGGAAACTGATTTAAATCAGTTGCGAGAAACAGGGAACTGTTTAGAGTGCGACCTGAGGGGGGCTGAGCTAAGGGGGGCTGACCTGAGTGAAGCTAACCTGAGAGAGGCTGACTTGAGAGAGGCTAATCTGTTCAGGGCTCACCTGATGAGGGTTAACCTGACGGGAGCGAGCCTGAGGAAGGCTAGCCTGACAGGGGCTAACTTGGAACAGGCTAGCCTGAGGGAGGCTGACCTGAGGGAGGCTAACCTGAGAGAGGCTGACCTGTTCAGGGCTAACCTATTCAGGGCTGACCTGAGGGAGGCTGACCTGAGGGAAGCTCGCCTGACGAGGGCTAAACTGAGGGATGCTAACCTAACAAACGCCCTTTGGACTGACGGTTCCCAGTGTAGTAATGAGAGCTGTGATGGCAAAGCCTACTAGGGTCTAATGACGCGTATCACGGTAGAGCCATGATACGAGATTTAAAAGGATAGAGTGCTCGACTCCAAAAACAGGAGAGGAGCTGTAAGCTAGTTATAGCAATCGTTTGCGATCGAACTGATGGGAGCCTCTAGAATGCCTATAAATGGATTTTTTCACGCAAAAACAGCCGTGTCTTGTGGAAGTTGAAGAACAGATGAATACTCCCTTGGTGCAATCCTTACTCCAGGTTATTCTGGCGCTGCCAGAACCCGAGCGCCATTGGCTAGCAACGCAACTCTCCCGACATTCTAGTTCCCTTGCATTGGTGCCTCACACAATGACCCCACAAGCGCCGTCCCCAGCAATCCATCTGATTGGTTTTGCTGCAACAGAGGCTCCCCCACCCACAGACTCAGAAGTTAAAGCGCTCCTAGAAGAACGACGCACGAATCGATATCTCGCATGAAATCAGGGTGAAAATTTTATTTGATACCAATGTTTTGCTTGATGTGCTGCTCAGTCGAGAACCTTTCATTGAATCGTCTAGAACCTTAATGCAGGCTATTGACACAGGTCAAATGACTGCTTATGTGACAGCAACAACCCTGACTGATATTTTTTATATCGTCAGAAAACAAACCAAGAGTTACGATCGCGCGAACCAGGCGATCACGACGATTTTGTTCTCGATGAATGTTTGTAAGGTTGATCGCCAAATCATTGAACGCGCGATCGCTTTTGCATTTAAAGATTTTGAAGATGCGATTCAAGTGGCTTGTGCCGTTGTTGAACCTGTCGATGCAATCGTCAGCCGTAATCTTGCTTTAGCCCAGGATTCAATGCTGATCGTATCTCCCCAGGAATTGTGCGATTGCCTGTCAGCCAAGCCAACCTGAAATTAAGAAAGTCACCACTTTTTCTCACTTTTTCTCGATTGTCTAACTTGGCAAAAAACGCCATAGTCGACAGGTTGATCAATCTGGTTTTAGCTGAGAAAACGCTACCTCAACAACTGCTATTACGCTCCTTCCTGATCGCCCCAACCACTTCGGCAAATGGCCCATAGGCAGCTCAGCAAACTGGCTCGGTTGGCAACCTCCCCTGCCGCACTTGCGTCGAGGATAGAAATCAAGCGGGAATTGCTCGGGTGATGGATTCAGACAGCATCAATTGAGGTAGCAAGTTCAAGTCGCAATTCTTTATCAAACATTAACCCTTTCACTGATCGGCCATTATGCGTAATCTTCTTCCGCCAATGATCAAAAAAACGATCAAACGAATGATTAAACATCGACTGCAAAAACTCCGTTTCTGGATTTATTTTGCCGTGACCTTGTTTGCCATCCTGGTCATGCAGTTCACCCCCCTACTGCCGAGCCAGGCTCAGGGCCAAACGATTGTCCCGCCCCTTTCAACCCAAGGCAGCCAGATCATTGATGCCAACGGTCGGGCTGTGCTGCTGCGCGGTGTCAACTGGTTTGGCATCGAGACCGACACCCATTCGCCCCATGGTCTCTGGGCGCGGGGCTACAAGGAAATGCTCCAGCAAATGGCGGATCTCGGCTATAACATCATTCGTCTGCCCTATTCGGTTCAGACGCTGCGATCGCAGTCCGTGAGTGGTATCAACTTCTCGATCGGCAGCAACCGGGAACTCCAGGGCAAAACGCCCCTGGAAATCATGGACTTGGTGATTCAAGAGGCGGAGCGTCAAGGCATCTTTATTATGCTCGACTCCCACCGCCTCAACGACCAGCGCATCCCCACCCTCTGGTATGGTGATGGCTTTACCGAGCAGGATTGGATCGGCGCTTGGGAACTGTTGGCTCGTCGCTACAAGAACCAGAAAAATGTAATCGCCGCTGACCTGAAAAATGAGCCCCATGGCGAAGCGAGCTGGGGCACGGGTGACCCGGCCACCGACTGGCGACTGGCTGCCGAGCGTGCGGGTGAGGCGGTTTTGAAAATTGCGCCCCATTGGCTGATTGTGGTTGAAGGGGTTGAGAAGAATGTGCCCGGCCAGCAACTCCAGAGCCATTGGTGGGGCGGCAACCTCGAAGGCGTTAAACGTTTTCCGGTGCGCTTGAGCAAGCCCGAGCAACTGGTCTATTCCCCCCACGAATACGGTGCAGGCGTCTACAACCAGCCCTGGTTTAACACCCCTGAGTTCCCCAATAACCTGGAGCGTC
The DNA here is from genome assembly GCA_039180005.1 of Cyanobacteria bacterium P01_G01_bin.54. Taxonomy (GTDB): domain Bacteria; phylum Cyanobacteriota; class Cyanobacteriia; order Cyanobacteriales; family Spirulinaceae; genus SIO3F2. The sequence goes on from JBCDEB010000038.1 coordinate 28,439, forward strand.
GCTGGCAAATTGGCTTTAACTATATCGCTGATGAAGGGATTGCGCCGATTCTGATTGGCGAGTTTGGTGGCCGTCAGGTCGATGGCCAATCCAAGGAAGGCATCTGGCAGCGCCGCTTGGTTGATTTCATCGATCGCAAGGATCTCCACTTCACCTACTGGAGCTGGAACCCCAACAGTGGCGATACCGGCGGTATTCTTCAGGATGACTGGCGCTCAATCCATCAGGATAAGCAGGCGCTACTGCAACCCTTGCTGGGGACTGGTTTTAGCACCACTGATCCCTCTCCTGCGCCTAGCCCCACACCTTCTCCCACACCGAGTCCGACGCCGAGCCCTGAACCGGGTCCGTCTCCGAGTCCGCAACCCACGCCGCAACCCAGCCCCACACCTTCTCCCCAGCCGACGCCCCAGCCAAGTCCTAGCCCCTCTCCCAGTCCTGCGCCCTCGGGTGATGGCCTTCAGGCGAGCGTCAATCTCCAATCGGACTGGCAGGATGGCTTCTGCGCGAACTTTGTGGTGACCAACAATACGGGTTCACCGACACGCAACTGGCAGCTCTCCTTCCGCATGGCCCAGGCCACCATCAATAACGGTTGGAATGGCCAGTATGACCGGAATGGCGATCGCTATACCGTGACGCCTCCCGACTGGGCACGGGTGTTGCAACCGGGTCAAAGCCATAACAGCACAGGCTTCTGCGCTCAGAAGACGGGGAGCAACTATCGACCCACCGATGTGAGGGCGGTGCTGCAATAGCTGAAAACCGGCTCAATTGAATGGAGTTGAATCAAAAGGCGATCGCTGCTTGACTTATGAAAGGAGCGATCGCTTTTTTTTGCGGCGCTGCCCTACTCCTTTCGTTAATCTCCCCTGATGACCGATCGCCATCGACTGAGTTCAATACACTTCAAGCCATTGGGGAATGATCCAGCTAGACAAACAGCCATGACGATTTTCGGGTTCTTTGTTTTTTGGTTTTGTTTATATTTGAGGGGTTTCCCTCGCCCAATGGTCGATGATCTATTTTATGTGGGTAGTGCGATCAATCTATCGCAAACGGGTGATTTGTTGAATCCACTGTTGTCGGCCTGGTCAGAACCGACGAGCGATCGCTTTTTTGTTTACCCACCTTTTCACAGCTATACCTTGGCCGCTTGGTTGAGGGTTTTGGGTGTGGGTACGCGAAGTTTACTCCTCTTCCAGTTCACCTGTTACACGGTCTTCTCAACTTTTATTACACTAATTTTCAGAAAGTATAAATTTTCTCTGGCTAGCATTATTGCCACTGTTTTTGTGTATGCGATCTTTATTGGTAGAATGGGATTACGCCCCGACGCTTTGGGTCTAGCATATCTCATAGTGGGTCTCTGGAGTTTAACGAGCGATCGAAGCGATCGCTATTTTTGGGGATTTGCACTTCTAGGTGCATCCATATTCACCGCACCAATTTTAATTTGCTATGCTGCTCCACTGGGACTTTTCTTGATCATTGCCAACTTCAGAAAACAAGCTAATATCAATTTTGATTATTCCCTAAAAAGGCTGGCTGCGTTGCTTATGGCGGTTGTACTAAATGCCTTTTTCTTGGTCTGGGGCGTCCAGTTTGAGCTACAACGCTTTTTGGCAGATCTCTCCTGGCATAAATCCCTGCGAGTGGCAGAACCTTGGCAGGTTTTAGAGGTGGTTGGCTTTACCTTAAGCCAGGGCTATGCCAAGATCTTCTATGGTTCACTTTACTTGACTTTGATTGTCTTGGTGATTTTTCTCTGGATGCGGTGGCGACAGAACAAACGGAGCTTGCTCTGGCTTGTTGCTGTTTTGGGGATATCTCTAATACTAAACTTCTTTATCTATTCAGGCACGTTGGCGACTAATTTTAACTTCGCCTGTTCGGTTGTGATGGTTCTAATTCTCTTCAATTTAAGAACGTCGTTGTTGGTGCGCTCAGGGCTATGCGGATTGACGTTGCTCACCTTCTGTCTCTATCAAAGTCTAGGGATTGTTGCGTGTCTGGGTCAGAAAGATTCAGATTCTGTGCAGTATCAAGAAACGCTCCTTTGGTTCAATGACCATCCCCAATATGATTATGCAATCGACGAGGTTGTTGCCCGCTTCGTATTTGATTATAGAATTCCCGACGGTATAACGGATTGGAATTATCAAAACCCAGTCTACTTTCAGCCTCGCTCTCTAACCGAGAAACCTACAAATACCGTGTGGATGGTCTCTACAGCAAAAGGCGCTGTGACCGAGGGTCTATCGAAAGACTATGAACGGGTTCAGCTGTGGGGACGTCAGTTCAACAGCATTCCCCAGCGACCTTATGATGTCATACGGGTAAAATAGGTTTGAGGCGAGCGTAAAGTCTGAACGAGAAGAATGCTCCAGACCACCATTAAACCATTGCGCATGTTGAGTAGCAGGGCGACGGGCAGTGAATCCATCAAACGGTCATAGAAGGTGGGATAGACCAGGATTGTGAGTAAGCAGACGCAGAGATAAATAAAGCGATCGCGCTGCCCAAGCAGTAAAACAAATGGCAGTAACCAAATCACATATTGTGGTGAAAAAACCTTGTTACTGAGAATAAAAATGAGGTGCAGCAATAGACAACCGCTGGCGATCGCCCCCAGCGAAATTTGAGCCCCTTTGTGAGATACGCAAGAGAAATATCGCCAGAGCCAATAACTGCTCCAGCTCGCAGCGGAAATGAAAAGGAACGGTAAAAAATGCAAGATAAGTTGATCCCCCGCAAAGATTAATCCTTCGGAGCTGTGGGAAAAAACTTTCTCAACCGCAAGCCAATCCCATTGCTTCAGTAAAATAGCCAGTCCTGCTGGTAGAGATTCGAGCTGCAGGGGACGCTCTTGATGATAGGTAAGAAAGGAAATAAATTGTTGAGCATCAAGCCAGATAAACGGTGCGATCCCAATTGCCAGTGTGATGAACAGCGCTAGCAGAAATTTAGTTAGAGCCGAATATGCACGCGGGCTGAAATAGAACAGGGCGATCGGCGGCAGCATTACGATTGGATAGAGCTTGGCGAGAATGCCCAAAGCTAAACTTACACCGACGAAAATGGGCCGAGCGCGGCGCAGACTCAGCAGAGTGATCAACGTCAGCAGCACCACAAAAAAATCATAGCGCCAGAGCCAGAGCGGCGAGAGAATCAGGATGTAAATGCCGTAAGCTGCTAGGGTTTGTTTCTGTTGCGCATTGAGCCGTTGGGTTCGCCAAATGCTTCCGATTGCTGTGATAATCAGCACAATCAAAAAGACTAGGGGAGAGAGCCAAAAGAGGAGAGCGGCGATCGCCACGATTATCAATCCCCACGTGAATCCCCAGCGCAGGAAAGATTGCAGTGCCAACTTGCCATTGAAAGGGGACTCGATCGCCAGAACCAGCAACCCACCCCAAAGTACGAAAAGAACCATCTCCGCCGCAAAGAAAATTCGGTACTGCTCCAAATTTCCCTGAGCAAAAAGCTGCGGTGGGAGCATTGCCAAAAAAGCGGCAGGCGGATACTCAGCTGCAAAATCAAGATAGGGAATGTTTCCCGTCAAAATTTGCTGAGAATAGTCAAAATACAGCTCAATATCCCGAATCGATTGACCCCGGAGAATGGTGTGGTTAATCACTAAAAACAAGCCCACAAAAGCAATAAATCCGCCCGTTACGGTCAGTCCTCTGCGGATGGGATGAGGTTGCTTGAGCATCATGACGCTCTCCTGTGGGCTCCAGAACGATGGCAGTGTCGCACCTCATACTAGGGTGTGTCATTGGTTAACGCCAGAAACCCTACGGAACCAGCAATAGAGCGCCCGAACCAAAAAACCAGGAGCGGGGCGGTAAGCAAGTCATCGCAACAGTTTGCGATCTAACATGATGAGCGCCCCTAAGCCCGCATTAAGAGCATTCCCTTGGCTTCTTATAATGTGAACAATTGCGATCCTGCGCAATTTTGGTCAATCCATTGGAGCCCTCAGTCATCTTGATCCAGCAATCGGACGCCTACGCCTCTCCGTACTACTCTGCCCATCGCCCTCACTATGGGGCACGGGCTGCTGTGGCCAGTAGTCAGCCGCTGGCCAGCACAGCGGGTTTAGAAATGTTGTTCCGGGGGGGCAATGCAGTGGACGCGGCGATCGCCATGGCGATCGCCCTCACGGTGCTGGAACCCACGAGCAATGGCATCGGCGGGGATGCCTTTGCGCTGGTTTGGGACGGGGTGTTGCACGGTTTAAATGGGTCGGGCCGGAGCCCAGCGGCGATGGAGCGCGATCGCTATCCCCATGGGCAAATTCCCCATCATGGCTGGCTCACTGTGACGGTTCCTGGCGCGGTCTCAGCCTGGCGGCGGCTGTGGAAGCGCTGGGGCAAACTGCCCTTTGAAGCCCTCTTTGAGCCCGCCATCCGGTATGCCGAGGCGGGCTTTCCGGTGGGGCCAGTGACGGCCCAGGCTTGGGCCCGCGCCGCAACCCCCATGATGGCTCTCCAGGGGCCGGAATACGAACCCTTGCAACAGCTTTTTTTCCCTCAGGGACGTGCCCCCCAGCCCGGCGAATGGTGGCGCAGCCCTGGCTATGCTGCAACCCTGCGGGCGATCGCCCAGCAGGGCAGTGCCGCCTTTTATCAGGGGGAGTTGGCTGAAAAAATTGTCGCTTTTGCCCAGCAAACCGGGGGTTTGTTAACCGCCGCTGACTTACAAGCCCAAAAAGCCGAATGGGTTGCACCCCTCTCGATCCAATACCGCGACGTAACGGTCTGGGAGTTACCGCCCAATACTCAGGGGATTGCCGCACTTCTGGCGCTCAAAATTCTGGAGGGTTATACCTTCGATCCCAAGCAGAATAATCCCCAGCAAAATAGTGCCTGGGCACGTCCCGAGACGCTGCATTTACAAATTGAGGCCATGAAACTGGCATTTGCGGATGTGAACGCGGCGATCGCTGACCCAGAGACGATGCAGCTCGATCCGGTAGCCCTACTCACACCTGACTACATCCAGGCGCGGCGAGCATTGATCCAGCCCGATGTTGCCCTGAACCAACCGGAACCGGGCATTCCCAACAGCGGGACGGTCTACTTTTGTGCTGCAGATGGCGAGCTCATGGTCTCGATGATTCAGTCGAATTACCAAGACTTTGGCAGTGGCATTCTCATCCCTGAAACCGGGATATTGCTGCAGAATCGCGCCTGTGGCTTTACCCTCCAAGCCGGTCATCCCAACGAACTTGCCCCCAATAAACGCCCCTTACACACCATCATTCCCGGTTTCTTGAGCCGTGATGACGAACCGCTCGGGCCCTTTGGCGTGATGGGGGGGCAAATGCAACCTCAGGGCCATTTGCAACTGGTGATGAATCTAGTGGACTACCAAATGAACCCCCAAAGTGCGCTGGATCTGCACCGTTGGCGGTTTTTAGAGGGGCAGCGGGTGTTGTTGGAAGCCGGCACGTCCCCGCAGACCATTGCCGCTCTCGAAGCCCTGGGTCATCAGGTGCGTATTCCAGAGGAGTCGTTTCACTTTGGTAAAGGGCAGGTCATTCTCCGCAATCCTGGAGGGGGGCTGATCGCGGGCTCGGAACCAAGGGCAGATGGTTGTGCGATCGTGATTTAGAGCGTGTTATCAATTAACCTCAGAAGCTGGATGGGACAAGGGATAGAGCGCCCGACCCCAAAAACAAGAAAAGGAGCTTTAAGCCAGTCACTCTCAGAGCTTAAAATCTAAATGATGACAGCCCCTAGGCTCAACGCATTATTTTGTTTAGAGGAGTAGAATGCGGCAACAACGAAAATTTCTAGGGGCAATCTCTCTGGAGTTGCCCCAGCCCCGACTGGAGTAGAAGGATACTATCCCGATCCGTCATTCCCATAATGCGTAATTAAATAATCAGGGTTTAGAACGAAGAAATCTGCCTAAGTTCGTGCATCTTCATGGAGTTGGCTTAAAATAAATTAAAGGATATGTAAACTTTTTTAACTATCTCGCTGCTCTGGGCTGACCTTATGACATCTGTGAAATCGCTTTTTTCGCCGGTTGAAGCTGACCTCGACCTGCTGACCCAAAACTTGCAGCAACTCATCGGTGCCCGTCATCCCATCTTGAGTGCTGCGGCCGAACACCTGTTCGGCGCTGGCGGCAAACGGTTGCGACCGGCGATCGTCCTCTTAGTGTCTCGGAGTACGATGCCCGAACAGGGTATTACGCCGCGCCATCGCCGTCTTGCCGAGATTACGGAGATGATCCATACTGCTAGCCTGGTTCACGATGATGTGGTAGACGAAGCGGCAACGCGTCGCAGTGCCCCAACCGTGAACAGCTTCTTTGGCAATCGGATTGCGGTTCTGGCGGGCGATTTTCTCTTTGCCCAGTCCTCTTGGTATTTGGCTAACCTCGATAACTTACAGGTCGTCAAGTTGCTCTCGGAAGTGATTCGAGATTTTGCCGAGGGGGAGATTCGTCAGGGACTCAACCATTTTGATACGGCCCTAACGCTGGATGACTATCTGGAGAAGAGCTACTTCAAAACGGCATCCTTGATCGCCAACAGCGCCAAGGCAGCCGGGGTGCTGAGCGGTGTCTCAACCGAAATGACAGAGCATCTTTACCAGTACGGTCGTCACCTGGGGCTGGCCTTTCAGATTGTCGATGATATCCTCGACTTCACGGGCACCAGTGACGTGCTGGGCAAACCCGCAGGCTCTGATTTGGTGAGTGGCAACTTGACCGCACCTGTGCTCTATGCCCTGGAGGAAAAGCCCTATCTGACCACGCTGATTGAGCGAGAATTTGCGCAAGACGGTGACTTAGCACAAGCGTTGGAGCTGATCAATACCAGCCCAGGCATTGCTCGATCACGCGAACTGGCTCAGCACCATGCTCAGGTCGCGCTCAACCACCTCGACGGACTCAACCCCTCGAGCTGTGTTCAAGCCCTCCGAGAACTGGCGGACTATATTTTGACCCGAATGTACTGATCTAAACCCTGATTCTGTGGGGCAATCTCTAAGCTCAGCCCTCATCGGGGCGATCGCCAAAAGACGGCCGCGAACCGATAGGGTAGAAGAGAGCGCAAACGCTCCCCCGATGCCCGTTCTCTAACTGTCAATAACAGATTGTTCAGTTCAAACCCCTATACAGCCATCGTTCCATAACTGTAAACTGCGAACTGGTATTTCCCTACTCGCTTGCATGGAGATCAACTCAAGAGCAATGGATAACAATAGCAACTGGATTGAGGAACTACTGATGATCGGTGTGGGCACCACCTCTTTTCTGGCAGACAAGCTAGGCGAAGTGGGCGACCAACTGGTGCGGGAAGGCAAGCTCGACCCGGATCAAGCACGAGCCATTATCGATGAAGTGGTGGCTAAGGTCAAAACCGATCAAGGTAACTTTGAAGGACGGATGCGCAACCAGCTTGAAGTGGTACTGCAAGATTTTGGCTTGGCGCGCCAGCAAGAAGTGGATGAATTACGTGGCAGGATTGATCGATTAGAGCATAAGGTGAGAGATTTAGAGAATAGACAGTGGCGTTAGCCCCACTAGATCCGTTTTTGAATTGTTGAATAGGTTTGAGTGAAGAGCAATGCGTGAGATATGGATTAGCTTGGGTTTCATTAGCCTCTGTGGTTTGGTATTAATCGGGTCATTGCTGGTGGGCAATCCCCAAAATGCTGGGGCAGCGATCGCTGCCCCGGCTCCTGAAACGACCTTGGTGGCGACGACCGTGGCAACAACTGAGGCAAGCGAAGCACCGACTGAGACTACAGATGCAACGGATGGGGCTGAGGCGGTCACCACCGAGTCTGGACTGCAATACATCGATCAAGTGGTCGGTGAGGGCCCAGAAGCGAAACGGGGACAGATCGTCTATGTCCATTACACGGGCTACCTCGAAGATGGCACGAAGTTCGATAGCTCCCGCGATCGCGGCCCGAGCTTCTCCTTTCCCCTCGGTCGCGGCCGGGTGATTAAAGGTTGGGATGAAGGTGTGGCAGGCATGAAGGTCGGGGGCAAACGAAAACTCACGATTCCCTATGATCTCGCTTACGGTGAGCGGGGCGTACGGGGCGTGATCCCCCCCAAAGCGACGTTGATTTTTGACGTTGAGTTGTTGGATGTGCAGTAGGGTACTTCGCAAAATGATTGTAGGGGAGGGTTTTAAACCCTCCCCTACCGTAGTACTGTGGCACAGCTAAAAGGGTGTATTTGGATTGTTGCATTCACGCCTGTAGGGGTAGCGCCCCCGTGCCTACCCCTGTCTCGGCCGCCTACCGATCAACCCTCCGTCACGCAACACATCTGGGCAACCACGGGGGGATTGCCCCTACACAAAATTCCCTCCCTAAACAATATCTAAATGCTTGTCATTGGCTTAATTAGCGGCACCTCGGTGGATGGCATTGATGCCGCCTTTGTCGAGATTATCGGCGTTGATCTCGATATTTCGGTACAGCTATTGGCCAACCATACCTACCCCTATCCGGAGAGCTTACGCTCGCAAATCCTGTCGGTTTGTGCTGGGGAACCCCTGAGCCTAGAGCAGATGGCCATGCTCGATGATGCGATCGCCGCCGCCTTTGCCCAGGCTGCCTTGACCCTCCAGCAAGAGACGGGTCAACGGGCCGAGCTGATTGGTTCCCACGGCCAAACGGTCTACCATCGTCCTCCCGAGCAGTCCCCGTATTCGCCGCTGGGCTATACGGTGCAATGGGGCCGCGGGGCGGCGATCGCCGCCCAAACGGGTATCCCGACGATTAGCAACTTTCGCCAAGCCGATCTCGCTGCCGGCGGCCAGGGGGCACCGCTGGTCTCCCGCTTAGATGTGGCGCTCCTCGGCCATGACCAGCATTATCGCTGTGTGCAAAACTTGGGCGGCATTGGCAATGTCACCGCCATTCCGCCCCGCAGCCAGCCCGACTGGCTCGCTCAGGTTCAGGGTTGGGATACCGGCCCCGGCAATGTGCTCTTGGATTTGGCGATCGCCCAGCTCACGGATGGTGAACAGACCTATGATCCGGGTGGCCAATGGGCAGCCCAAGGAAAACCTTGCCCAGACCTGGTGCAAAAATGGCTCCAACACCCTTTTTTTCAGCAAGCGCCGCCCAAGTCCACAGGACGGGAGCTGTTTAGCCCCGACTACTTGGCCCATTGCGGGCGGGACGCGCAAGACTTTAATCTCTCGGCTGCTGATTGGCTCGCCACCCTCACTGAATTTACGGCCTGCTCTGTGGCCCAGAGCTACCAAAGTTTTTTGCCCGACCCGCCCCATGAGGTGTTGCTCTGTGGTGGTGGTAGTCGCAATGACTATCTCAAGACCCGTCTGGCCGACCACCTTGCGCCAGCGACGGTGCAAACCACCGATGCTGTCGGCGTGAATGCGGATGCCAAGGAAGCGATCGCCTTTGCCCTACTCGCCTATTGGCGCTGGCACAATCTGCCAGGGAATGTGCCAGCCGTCACTGGGGCCACCACAGCACTGCCCTTGGGTGAGCTGCATCCAGCGTATGGGCAGCTCACTCAAGGCCAGGATGGGCAAGAGGACGGCCAAGAGTGAGGTTATACTTTAACTTTGAACACGATAGTGATGAGGTTGTGTCGTGGCGCATACCTTTCTACTGGAGGAAGGTCGCTGGACTTTCGAGGGCAACTGGCTAGAGCGGGACAAACTCCCCTTGAGCATTAAAGGGCGTACCCTGGTCGCCTGGAGCCAGGAAAACTGGTTTACCTGGGTGACAAAATTGGAGTTTCCGGGGGCAGAACGTCCGGGTATTTCCTTCCAATATCGAGGTCGTCTGGATCTGGGCGATCGCCAATACAATTTTGTGCTGCAACATAGTGAGTTGGGTCGGATTGAAGGCGAGGGCTGGGTGGGACCCGCTGCCATTGTGCAGCATTACCATGTGCTCAGTGATGATGATCGACCCACTCAGCGCCAGCAGGGATTTGAGAGCCTGTACCGTCTCGATGCCAATACTTACACCCTCTCCAGTGGCATCTTTGTGGGGCCGTCTCTGCTCAGTACAATGGAGGCACAGCTCAAGCGATCGGTGTAAGTGCAACCGTCTCCCGCTTAAAATGCCCCCTGCTCTCAATGCGCCCAATGATGCTCCGCATCCCGACTGAGTCAGTCAAGGAGAGGACTGCCTCGACCCAACTCCTTTTTTCAAGCACAATCCCATCATCAGGGTGATGCTGCACAAGCTCCACGCACAAGGAATGGCAACGCTATGACAACTGACCCTAACCTCGGTCGTGTGCTCTCCAATCGCTATCGATTAGTCGAGTTGGCGGGTAAGGGCGCGATGGGCCGGGTGTATCGTGCCGAAGACACGCTGTTGGGGGGGGTCACGGTCGCGGTGAAGTTTTTGGCCCAAACGCTGCTCAACCAGAAGATGCGCGATCGCTTTGAGCGCGAAGCCACAATTTGTGCGCTTTTGGCGGAGAAAACGCTCCATATTGTTCGGGTCAAAGACTATGGCGTCGATAGTCAGGATGTGCCCTACTATGTCATGGAATATCTGGAGGGCGATAACCTGAGTGAAATTATCAAGGTGCAGCAGGTTTCGCTGACCCGTTTTATCAAGGTGGTGCAGCAGGTTTGTCGGGGCTTGGCCTGTGCCCACAAGGGCATCGTCTTCAAGGGAGAGCCCAGTCAGATTATCCACCGTGACATCAAACCCAGTAATATCCTGCTGATTCAAGACCCCACTCTGGGAGAGATGGTCAAGCTGCTCGATTTTGGCATTGCCAAATTGGTGGAGGCGAATCGAGATCAGACCCATTCTTTTATGGGCACGCTGGCCTACTGTTCCCCCGAGCAAATGGAGGGCAAAGAACTAGACCATCGCTCCGATATCTATAGTCTGGGCATTACCATGTATGAGATCCTGACCACCGAGATGCCCCTGCTGCCGGAGAATAACTCCTTTGGCGGTTGGTACAAGGCGCATCATGACTTTAAGCCCCTGCCTTTGCGTGGCGATCGCCAGTTTCCCAAAGAACTCAATGACCTGATCATGCGCTGTCTGGCCAAGCAGCCTGAGGCGCGGCCCCAGAGCGTCGATGAAATCTTGCAGGTGGTCGATCCCCTAGAGGCCAAGTATGCCGCCCAATCCCTCACCCCAATGCCGGTGGAGAAGGGCCCGGCACCCGTACATCTGCCCCAATCTCCCAAGTCTGAGGTAGAGCAAGCTTGCTGGCAGATGGCTTGGCCCAAGGACAAACCCCGGCAAAAGATTGTCTTCCCCCAGATCATTCGGGTCAAAAAAGAGGTTTTTCCCAGCCTCTGGCTCATGCTTCAGCAGCAGGATATCTTGCAGCGCCGTTTTAGCACCCGTTACAACCAGTTTTTGTTCTCAACGATTCCCCACCCGATGCTGCTGTGGATCTCGGTGCTCTACAATCGCCTCCACGGTCCCCGCTGGTTGCCCTGTTATCTGGATCTCAAAACATCTACCGGCCAACAAATGGCGCGGCTATTGGGTCAGCAGGGTAGCTATCGAATGCTCTTTTTTGCTCTGGAAGACCCTTCCGTTTGTCAGTACCTGATGAATTTCAAAATTGACCCCGATCAATGCCAGCGGCTAATCAGTTGGGCAAAGACGAGTCAGGGTCTCCCGGACAACAAGCAGTCAGCGATGAGTAAATCCCTGCTGAAGCAGGAGTTTGAAAAACTCAAGCCCAAGATTCAAATCAAGCTCGAAGGGGTTCACAATAGCGATGCGGGTCAGACGACGGGCGGGCGGGAGCGGCCGTAAGGATCGCCCCAAAACCCGCTAAATTAAAGAAACATGAAGTTTTCTAAGACCAAGGCGATCGCTCATGCGGGTAATTTTAATGACAGGTAAAGGTGGCGTTGGCAAAACCTCAGTCGCTGCTGCGACAGGCTTACGTTGTGCCGAACTGGGCTACAAGACCCTGGTGTTGAGCACCGATCCGGCCCATTCCCTAGCCGACAGCTTTGAAGTGGAACTGGGTCACGCGGCGCGATTGGTACGCCCCAACCTCTGGGGCGCAGAACTGGATGCCTTGATGGAACTTGAAGGCAACTGGGGTGCAGTCAAGCGCTACATTACCCAAGTTCTGCAAGCTCGGGGTCTAGATGGAGTGCAAGCCGAAGAGTTAGCCATCTTACCCGGTATGGACGAGATCTTTGGGTTGGTGCGCATGAAGCGTCATTACGATGAGGGCGACTACGAGGTGCTGGTGATCGACTCGGCACCCACCGGAACGGCGCTACGCCTGTTGAGTATTCCTGAAGTGGGGGGCTGGTATATGCGACGCTTTTATAAGCCCTTGCAGGGCATGTCCGTGGCCCTGCGACCGCTAGTCGAGCCCCTTTTTAAGCCGATTACGGGCTTCTCGCTGCCGGACAAGGAGGTGATGGACGCGCCCTACGAGTTCTACGAACAGATCGAGGCGCTAGAAAAAGTCCTCACTGACAACAAGCAGACCTCAGTCCGTCTGATCACCAACCCAGAGCGGATGGTAATTAAAGAATCCCTGCGGGCCCACGCCTATCTGAGCCTCTACAATGTCGCGACCGATCTGGTCGTCGCCAATCGGATCATTCCTGAGACAGTACAAGACCCGTTTTTCCAAAAATGGAAAGCCAATCAACAGGTCTACAAGCAGGAAATTCACGACAATTTTCGCCCCCTGCCCGTCAAAGAAGTGCCGCTCTACTCCGAGGAAATGTGTGGGCTCGCGGCGCTCGATCGCCTCAAAGTCACCCTCTACGGCGAGGAAGACCCCACCCAGGTCTATTACACCGAGAACACGATGCGGGTGGTGCAAAATGAGGACCATTACAGTCTAGAGCTCTACTTGCCGGGCATTGCCAAGGAGCAGATTCAACTCAATAAAACCGGGGATGAGCTCAATGTGCGCATTGGCAATCATCGCCGCAACCTGGTGCTGCCCCAAGCCTTGGCAGCGTTGAATCCGGCTGGAGCTAAGGTAGACGCGGACTATTTGAAGATTCGGTTCAAAGTCACCGTCTAGTCTGGATAATTCCTTAATGCTCAGCAACCTCTATGACTCGAAAATCATCGAGTGCAGAGGTTGCCAAGTACTGTCCATTAGGACTCCACCAGGCATCATATACTTTACTCCCATGCTCAATCCGATGCACGCTTTCTCCAGTAACCGCATCAAAAATAGTGACAGCATGATCCTGGCTAATTATAGAAATATATTGTCCCGTTGGGCTCCACTCGACAGATGTGAGTCTTGCTCCTCCAGGTTCGCTAGTGTGCAGAATTTCTGAACCTGTTGAGCCATCTAGAATCGCAAAGGAACTATCGCTGGTTTTGACAACCACAGATTGACTGTCTGGGCTCCAGGTGACGAGACTACCTGAGACCCCAGAGTATTCAAAGAGGGCTTCTGCCGACAAATTTCGACCAGAAATCATCTTTAGTTTGCCATCGTCAGTCAGTATTGCAACTCTCTCCCCATCTGGACTCCAGCGAATGCCACCAATCCCTTCTGGATTGGAAATTTTAAGGACTAATTCCCGACTACTGATATCAAAAATCTGAGCACTTCTACCATAGACTTCTACAAGATACGAGCTGTCCGGGCTCCATTCAACTCTCCTAACTGGGTAGCTATCGCCTGGTAACACAACTCCGGAATTTGTGGATAGCTCAAGGACTTGCGTATTGGATTGTCTCGTGGGACTGGATGCAACAAGATATTGACTATCAGGGCTCCAATTCAAATTGCAAGCAGCTCCTTTAACATCAAGAAATGCAACCTGCTCGTAGGTCTCTTTGCTAAGGACTCGAACAGCATACATAGCAATTCGACCCCTATCATGACGATTCGTCAGCACGGCAAGGTGGTCGCCATTAGGACTCCAGAGAATATTGGAGACAATTTCCCTAGAGGAGTATCTTAAGTCAAGGTCAAATGTTTCTACTTGTCCTGAAACTTCAACAATCCTCAGCCTCTCCAGAGCATCAATTATTGCCAAATACTGGCTATCTGGATTCCAAGCAAAATAAAAGCTATTGGGAGCATCTGTGACTTCCAGTGCTATTCTTTCTGTATCTAAATCAATGATCTGAACAATACCTTCGTTGCCTGTTATGGCGAGAAGCTCACTATTACGACTCCATTCTAAAGATTGAATGGTGATATCTAAAGTTATTTTTTCGGATAGCTTTTCTCTGTGTTTCCTATAAAAAGTTTCCTTTCGACTATCTCTCGATGTGATTTTAGCCTCAACAGATATTGCTTCTGATGCAGAGCTAGGGAGGCATATTATAGAGATAACGAAAGTAACAAAGATACTTAGACTAGACTCAAATAGCCATCTAAGCCCACAGATAGATTGCGATCTACGAATTGGATACTGACTCATTAGCTTCTGTTTAATGCTTTGATTCAATCGATTTTGTTGATTCTCACGGCATTCGCTACTGCTGATCTACTAGGGCATAGGGCTACCAATCAGGAACATCCCACTTTTGCCACTGAATTCCTGGCTTGCCCTCATCCCCCAACCCCTTCTCCCAAAATGGGAGAAGGGGAGCCGGATTAAAAGTCCCTCTCCCTACTTGAGAGAGGCGATGCTCTGAGCTTGTCGAAGGGAATTTAGGGAGAGGGTTGCTAAACTGGGATGCGCCCTACCAATCTCCTTCGAGTTTGAATGCAGCCCAATGCTCTATAGCCCTGTATTCAGGATCATTTCGCATGTCTAGTTTGGCTTGTCTTAGCGCTTGGGAAGCTGACATCCCTCCATTACTCTGAAACGCTCGATAAAAATATTCCATGAATCGTGCTGTTGCTTCATCATCCACTCGCCATAAAGTACTGATGACACGGGGAATCCCCGGAGCCTCAAGAAATATCCGTCCCACTGACTCATCACCATCACTGTACCTGCTGTAGCTATCAATCCCTGATTCACAAAAACTAAGAACTAACAGATCGGTCGAGAAGTCTAATCGACGAATGTCTTCAGCAGTCAGTTCAATATCAGTTGTTCCGTCTGAGATAATCCACTTCCCTAAATCACCATGTGACCCGATATGAACAACTTCATAGCCATTTTCGGTTAACTTCTGCAAATTCTGTGTCGTGACCTCATCATTCTCTAGTAAATTAGCATTATCCTCTCCGTGAATATCTACAAGGCTATCTGCTTCTATGGCAACGCCGTCGAGAGGCTCTAAGCCTGCAAAATCACTAATCGCTAAAACTGCCGCAGTGTTATCATTCGGCACAATCTCACGACTAGAAATCTGTTCTCGGGAAATGGCAACACTGGTTGCAGAAGGAGCATGGACAATTTCATATCTATCAAGAAGGATTCGCAGATCATGACCATTTGTAGAATCTAGAGGCAACAGATCTAAAGGCATTATATTAAGAAACCCATCTGGAATAATCACCAATCTTTTAATATTACTTAGATCACTTAATATAGAATTAAGTCCAAGTATATTTGCTGCATCATCAGTAAACTGTTTTAGGCGTTCCATACTATCAAAGCTGCCTCGCATTCTCCGTTTGTATAGTGCCATCGATTTGAGTAGCTCTTCTGTGGATAATGCATGAGTGGTCATCCCTTCCTGAGTAACAACCCAGACATAGCTTTTCCCTGGTAGAATCGAAAAACTCAGGATAGCCGTCTCTTCATCTAAAACCTGATTTTGTACTCCCGCTAAGTCTAAAGTCTCAGGTAGGCCACCACGGGCATCTGTTTCAAGAAGGTGTGCACGATGAGCTAATGTCCTCACACGCTCACTCGCATTGAAAGCTCGCTCTTCATAGCCAGCTTCCATAAGCAGCGCAATATAGGCGTCATAGTGCTGGCGTAAACTACTAAAATGGCGCTGGCGCAACTCTGGGGTCAGAGTAGTATTGAGTTGTGCAGTAAAAGCAGCTTCCTGTTCCTGAATATGGGTTTCAGCCCTAGCAATTTCTTCATCCAGCCCATTCTGTTGCCTCCCAGCTCGCGCTAAAGCGATCTGAGTCATGTTGGGAACTTGAGACGCTTGGGAATGGGCTTCCTCCATCGTTTGAAAAAGAGGCTGTTGCTTCGTATCCTCCGTTACGTCGTGATCGGGTTTCTGATGGTGCTGGTGTGAGAAATCGAACTCTGGCTCCGGCTCTGCAAATTGACCACTCATATAATTTAAGTTGCGCAAACTCAACGTGATTTAATTTTAGGCGTTAATAACTCCTACATACAATATCCCCGGCCGTCACTCCGTAGACCCGCTGTGCCGTCTCCACTGCCCGTTAGGTACTCGTATACCATTCCTCAGGTACCCAGACATTGCAATCGCGATCGCCTTCCGCCAACTACCGCCCCAATGTTACTATTGTTGGTCTGTGCTTTGAACTTTTCTTGAAAACGCCCAATGACCATTACCCAAGTCCGCAAGCAAGAGCTCATCTCCGGTTACCAGGTTCATGAGACCGATACCGGATCTTCGGATGTCCAAGTGGCTGTGCTGACGGAGCGCATCAATAACCTCACCCAGCACCTCAAAGCGAACAAGAAAGACCATTCTTCTCGTCGGGGTCTTTTAAAACTGATTGGTCGCCGTCGCCGTCTGCTCAGCTACATCCAGCAGCATGACTACGACCATTACCAAGCCCTGATTAAACGCCTTGGTATCCGCCGCTAACCTGATTTGCGAGAAGCACATTTTGCAATAGATACTGTGCTATAGACATTATGGCCGAAGACTCTAACCGCGATCGCCTCCCCTTTGAGCCCAAACGCAAACGCGACAAGCCCCAGAAGTCCAAAGCTGAGGCGAAGTCCCCGGCGACAAAGGCAAGTCGTGACGACAGCGCCCTCAACGCCATTCCCGAAGATGTCAGTCGGCGCATGATTCGACGCATGGTGATTTTCTGTGGTGTACCCACAGGTTTGGGATTATCGAGTTTCTTTCTCTTCTATTTTGTTGCGACGCAGGGCTGGTTTGACTTGCCACCCTACGTCGTGTTTTACGTCACGCTGGTGTTATTTGGCTTAGGGGTCGTGGGTTTGAGCTATGGCATTCTCTCGACCTCCTGGGAGAGCGATCGCCCCGGTGGCATCATCGGCTGGCGAGAGTTTACCCTCAACGCGGGTCGCTTGTTTGAGGCTTGGCGCACCTTTCGGCAAACAGCTAAACAAAAGTAAAGCTCTCGCGATCAATCGTCGTAAAGCCAAAGCAGACTCGTACAATGTGGCATAGGCGTCTGGTGTTTGAGCGGCGACGCCACCCTATTTTTAAACCCTAGGAGCATATCTATAATGATCGTTGTTATGCGTGTGGGCTCACCGGAAGCAGAAGTGAGCCGTCTGTGCGAAGAGTTCAGCGGTTGGGGGTTGACCCCTGAGAAGATTGTCGGCAAGCACAAGGTGGTGATTGGCCTCGTTGGGGAAACCGTAGATCTTCAAGAAGAGCATATCCGGGAATGCAGCCCCTGGATTGAGGCAGTGCTGCGAGTGGAGCGTCCCTACAAGCGGGCCAGCCGCGAGTTCCGTCATGGCGAAGCCAGTGAAGTGGTGATTCCGACACCCAACGGCCCCGTACCTCTGGGTGAGCATCATCCCGTGGCAGTGGTGGCGGGGCCCTGCTCCGTTGAAAATGAGGAAATGATTGTTGAGACTGCCAAGCGGGTTAAAGCGGCAGGGGCAAAGTTTTTGCGGGGCGGGGCATTTAAACCCCGTACATCTCCCTATTCCTTTCAGGGTCATGGGGAAAGTGCCTTGAACTTGCTGGTTGCCGCTCGGGAAGCCTCCGGACTTGGCATTATTACAGAAGTGATGGACACGGCCGATGTCGCCATGATTAGTGCAGCGGCCGATGTGCTCCAGGTGGGCGCACGCAATATGCAAAACTTTGCCTTGCTCAAAAAAGTGGGTGCCCAAGACAAGCCCGTGCTCCTGAAGCGGGGCATGTCTTGCACGATCGATGAATGGCTTATGGCAGCTGAATATATTTTGGCAGCCGGTAATCCCAACGTCATTCTCTGTGAGCGGGGGATTCGCACTTTCGATCGCAAACATACACGAAATACGCTCGATATTGCCGTGGTTCCGGTGTTGCGAACGCTGACCCATCTGCCCATTATGCTGGACCCGAGTCATGGCACGGGCTTCTCTGAGCTGGTTCCGGCAATGGCCAAGGCGGCGATCGCCGCAGGTACCGATTCCCTAATGATTGAAGTGCATCCCAACCCTGCCAAAGCCCTTTCCGACGGGCCCCAATCCCTGACGCCGGAGCGCTTTGACTCGCTGATGGCGGAACTGGCGGTCATTGGTAATGCCGTCGAGCGGTGGGAAGTCCGAGAACCGGCATTGGTATAGACAATCAGTGGATTCAAATTCCCTGAGCCCCCCTGATACAGGGGGGCTTCGTTGGCCCGCAACGGGCTCTGGGACTATTAAACGCCCGGCCTTTCCCGTATAGTAATGAGTCGTTATTCACTCCTTCCTTAACCCCATGCTCCGAGCCGGAATTGTCGGCCTGCCCAATGTGGGCAAGTCCACCCTCTTCAATGCCCTGGTTGCCAATGCCAAGGCCGATGCTGCCAATTTTCCCTTCTGCACGATCGAGCCCAATGTCGGCGTGGTTGCAGTTCCCGATGAGCGGCTAGCGGTGCTCTCTGAGCTCTCGAAATCCAAGCAGATTGTGCCCACCCGGATTGAGTTTGTCGATATTGCCGGGTTGGTTCAGGGTGCCAGTAAGGGCGAGGGCCTGGGCAATCAGTTTTTGGCCAATATTCGTGAAGTAGATGCGATCGTCCATGTGGTGCGCTGCTTTGAAGATGAAGATATCATCCATGTCTCTGGCTCTGTTGATCCGGTGCGGGATATTGAAGTGATTAATCTGGAACTGGCGCTCGCTGATTTAGCCCAGGTAGAGCGGCGAATTGAGCGCGTTCGGAAACAAGCCCGCACCAGCAAAGATGCTCAGGCGGAGATGGTGATCCTCGAACAGTTGCGCGATGCCCTCGATTTAGGCAAGGCGGCGCGGGAGATTGAGCTGAGTGCAGAGGATGACACCCGAATCCAGTATCTCAACCTGCTTACCCGCAAGCCCGTCATCTACGCCACTAACGTTTCTGAAGATGATCTGGCGACGGGGAATGCCTGGGTGGATGAAGTGAAAACCTTTGCTCAGCAGGTCGAGGCTAAGGTGGTGATCATCTCAGCACAGGTGGAGTCGGAACTGGTTGAGCTCTCGGATGAGGAACGGGTGGACTTCCTTGAAGCGTTGGGGGTTACGGAAGGCGGTTTAAAGTCCCTGATCCGCGCCACCTATGACCTGTTGGGACTGCGCACTTACCTGACCACGGGCGAAAAGGAAACTCGCGCCTGGACGATCCTTGCAGGGATGACTGCGCCCCAGGCCGCCGGGGTGATCCACTCTGATCTGGAGCGGGGTTTTATTCGGGCGGAAACGGTGACTTACGCGGTGCTGGTGGAGTCGGGTTCGATGACGGCGGCTAAGGAGAAGGGACTGCTGCGCAGTGAGGGGAAGGACTATGTGGTTCAGGAAGGTGATGTGATTTTGTTTCGGACCAATACTTAAACCGTGCCGAAGATCACTAGCGCGGCGTCAATTCTAAATTGTAGGTTGGTGTTGAGCGGAGCGAAACCCAACACAACCACTGCTGATACTGGTTTACTCTCCGAGAAGGCTTCGCCAACATGATGTAACTCAATCTGCACGACAACTCCTCATTTTGACTTTGACAAAGCACTAGACTTCAAACGTCTCCATACTAATTTGAACGACAAGGAGTTGCATAGTACCTTGGAGAAAAGTCTGTAGATTGTGGTTCTCCTGGCAAAGTGAACTTAAAGCAAATCTCATGGCTTTTTGCTTCAAAAGTACTGACCTGAAGCGTCGCCCGGTATTCCATGCCAGGCTCAAAACTAAATAGATCGGGGTTGTTTTCACAATTTAAGAATTTACGTTCTTCTTCAGAGTACCAACCTTGGTCACACTTATAGAAGAATAAATAATTAACTACTTGGTGAGTTCTAGAGGGAATGGAAAGTGGGGTAATGAGAGAGTAATTATCGTTGGTTTGAAGTTGTAATTCGTCGATCTTTATATCCTTTAGCTGATCGAACTGAGCGTTAGCAGAGAACTCTATTTCTTGACCTTCCGAATTTACAATGGATAATTTTATGTCTTTTACTGTTTTAAGATCTGATACTGAATCCGTAAAGCATAGGGAGAGATAAACTGTGGATTATTCCTCGGGCAGGCGGGACGCAGATTCGACAAGCTCACTGACCACCTGCGCTACGGGCTTCTGGGCTCAATATCCTGTAGCGCGGGTGGTTGCTGAGCGCTTGTCCTGAAAGGAGTCAAAGGGGAGTCGAAGTACA
>JBCDEB010000039.1:0-47769 GCA_039180005.1 Cyanobacteria bacterium P01_G01_bin.54
AGAAGATAAATTAACAATACCGGAAATTCCTTCTACAGAAATTAGTATGTCAACTCAGCTTCTAGTGTTGAGTGCTTGTGAAACAGCGATTGGCTCTGCCAGTGGTGACTATATTTCAATCGCTCACACTTTCGCTCAGAATGGTATCCCCAGAGTGGTGGGTACACTTTGGCGAATAGGTGATGCAGGAACGATGCGATTTATGGAATATTTCTATAAAGCACTTTTAGAAGACAATATGTCGCCCCCGACTGCTCTTCAAGAAGCACAGAAGAAAATGATAAATTTAGTGAGTGAAGATGCAACCGTAGAAATTCCGAATCCAGAAAAACCAGCTCCGACTATAAAAAGTTACCCCTACTATTGGGCAGCCTTTAAGTTGGTAGGTGACTGGCAATGGCCACCTCGCCCTCAAAATGCATCAGAAAACGATTAAGGTAGCAAGTCCATAGCCAAATAAGTGATCAATGAATTAACATCAATTCTTGATTTTAGTGGTAACCAAAAATGTACAAAAGAAACAAGAAAGCCATCGCCAATCGATTGACCTCAACATTGCTCTGCCTGATTGGTGTTTATTACTCAATTCCATCAAGAAATGTTCAAGCCATGGGATCATCGAACGATCATTGCTTACAGTCCTCAGAGAACACCAATCTTATTACTGAACATTCTCTGGGTTTGAAGATCTCAAGGATTCCTGTCGGCATTAGCGAGGACACAACACACCCGAGTAACTATCGAAATATCTTCTGGAGTCCTGATGGAAGTTTTTTTGCGAGAAAGCTGTTTATACGTCCGGAGCAAAAAATCTCTATTTTTCAAATTCTCGATACTGAAAGACATAATATTATTATCCAATTTGAAATAGAAGGTAGAATTGAAGAAGTAGCTTGGAGTCCAGATAGTCAATATCTCGCTTTCTCAGTATCAATACCTGATAGCCGTGAGACTAGACTTCAGTTACTGGATCTGACAACCAAACAAAATCAGCAAGTTGTACTTGAAAAAAGCATTGAGACAATATCGCCAGGATTTGGCATCAAGTGGAGCCCAGACAGCCAGCACTTTGTGGTTTTGGATGAATTTCAATATTCACGGAGAGGAGGAAATTCACTTCAACTGATTTCGCTGCAAAACTCATTTGCTAGAGGCAGCATTATTCATAATGATACCAGTGTTGATGGCACTGTATTCACTCTGGCTTGGAGTCCGGATAGCCAGAATATTGTTGTCTCTTATGCTGGCGGAAGGGTTGTTATCACCAACATCGCTAGGCTGAACATGGAAAGTGATGTAGCGCTTCCTGTTGAAAGTGATGCAGATTATATTTATTGGACTCAGAATAAAACTCTGATCTTAGTTAGTACAACAGGAATTATTGTGTTCGATATCACCAATAATGAAGTTACTAATCTGCCTCTAGATCTAGACATTGAAGCAGTCTTGAGTCGAGACCAGCGATATTTAGTGGTGAGAGCTTATGATAGCTCAGCTTTTGCATTCAACCGTAGTAGTGCTACAACAAAAATATTTAATTTAGAAACAAATGAATTAACTTTTGAGACGCCCTATGGTCTATCGCTTGCTGATTTACCTTGGTTTCGAATGGTATGGAGTCCAGACAACCAGTATTTGGCAATCAATGATGTGGATTGTGGGCTTTATGTCTATGCTGTCGCTACAGGAACTCTGATGTTTCACAACTCATTCGTTGAGCCGAATCATTCTGGGCCATCTGCCGGATTTGATTGGAGTCCAGATGGTCGATACTTAGCGATGTCTGAAGAAGATGGGAACTTCCGAATTATTGATATTGCAGCCCAACGCGAAGTGGCATTGATCGAGCATGGCTTGGCTGCCTATTATGTTCTCTGGAGTCCGGATGGTCAGCGGATTCTAATGCTAGATGAGTATGGGGAGCTGCAAATGATTGAGCTTGAGAAATGATGGATTGCGGATCTTTGCATTACAACTGAGCGTATGATCAACGTTGAAATGGGAATAATCGTTCATTTGTTGCCCGGTCTTGCCGGCGGCCTATTGGGTTTAATGCTCTACCTGCTGCTCACCTTGCGGTTTATTCGTCCTACAGAGCCTCCATCGTCCTTGGCTCAATCGATTTCAGACCCCGAAGAGCAGGCGGATTGACCCCACGCCCTTTACAATGGCGTATCGTACTCCGTTGACATTGGTTTATTCCTTTTCTTGAGGTTTTCTTGGCTCGAATCTTCCTGCTTCCCCTTTTGACCTTTGCCCTGTCCGCCCAGAGCCCTGTCTGGGCTCAAGCGGCTCTGACATCGCCGGATGCTGTTTTGGCGCAGACGGCACCCGAAGACGCGACCGATGCCCCAGACCCTCCAGACGCACCTGTGCCAACAGACGCACCTGTGCTCCAGCTCCCCCTAGAACCAACTGCGCCCCAAACTCCGGTACCTGCGACCCCCAAAGAGGTTTTTCGTCCCCAGGCGGTACGCCCTCTGCCCGATACCCTGGATGAAGTCCCCGTCTTTAATAGCAACAGTCCGGAGTTGGTGATTGAGCCGGGAATTTTGCTCTCCACCTTTCCAGGAGCGGGCATGGCCGAACCTTCGGCCCATCTGGACTATACCTTTAACGGTCGTTTTGATATTTTTGCCCACCATATTGCCAAGTCTGATTCTGAGGAAACACTGCGCACGGTCTATCTGGGCATCTTGGCCCATAACCCGGGCGATCGCACCGTCATGGTGGATTTTCTGGAGGGGGCGACCTACCTGAGCCAACCCGATGCGCCCTTTGTTGAGTTGCCCCGCCATGTGCCCAATCCCCATCGGTTGGTTTATGCCGGGCCCGGCAGCCGGGTCACGGATGAAGTGTTGCGTGACCACCTCCAAGCTCGCCTACCCCTGCGCCGGGCGGTTCGCCCGGGCCAATCGGCACTGCTGTTGAATGTGCCGATTCTATTTCGCGGCTCGCCCTCGCTGGTGAATGGGCGATCGACCTATATTCGCCTCGAAAGTAATGGAGAGATCTATCTAGCCAGCCTGGCCATGTTCGCGCCTCTCAATGACCAGGGCTTTGACGACCCCCCGACCCTAGAAGATTGGGAGAATTTGCTGCGCAATGGCGGCCTGGCTGGTCCCCGCGATATCGCCGCCTCCCCCCCCGACACGCTCGGCTCCCCGTTTTACTATGGTCGGGTCAGTGGGGTAGCTCAGGGCTCGGAATGGGCGGCTACGCTGACGGATCCGGGTCAAGACACCTTGAGTATCCCAGCGGTGAACCGCCCAATTTCCTATGGTTTGAGTCTGCTCGATCGCGGTACGCTTGGCACCGGGCAAATCCAGAGTGCACCGATGCTGCGTCGCTACCCAGATACTTCCTACCGGGCCCACGGCAACTATGGCATTGAATACCGCCTGACTCTGCCCCTGGTCAATCCCACCCGCTTCTCTCGTCAGGTAGCCGTGGTTCTAGAGACCCCCATTAAGGACGATCGCGCAGTTCAGGCCGGTGGCTTGCGCTTCTTTGAGCCGACGCCCGATCGCGTCTTTTTCCGGGGCACGGTGGAAGTGAGTTACACCGACGATCGCGGTGAGCCCCAAACGGACTATTACCATCTGGTGCAATATCGGGGCCAGCAGGGGGAACCGTTGGTGACGCTAAACTTGCGACCGGGGGAGCAGCGAACCGTGCGAGTGAATTTTCTCTACCCCCCTGATTCCACCCCGCCGCAGGTGTTGACGGTGAAGACCTTACGTTAAATTCGCCCGCGATCGACCCATGGCGGGTGAGTTGCAGGGGACATCAAGCTGACGCAGGTCAGGGAAACCCAGCCCCTACGGCAGATTTGAAATTTTTTCCTCTTTTGAACCCTGTCTTCAAACCACCCGCTTGAGATAGGTCGCCATCTCCCGCAACTGTTGCGTCCCGATCTTGGTTTGGCGGATGCCGTTGGTGGTTTCGCGCGCGCCCTGGTTGATCGTGTTCATGGCTTCGACGACCTGACCAATGGCCGTCGCCTGCTGCTTGATATTCAGCGAAATCTGCTGATTATTAAGGACCACGTTGTTAAGGGCGTTGGCCATACTGTCAAAGGTCTCAGCGGTGCTCTGGGTGACTACGGCGCTGGCATCCACCGTTTTGGTGCCTTCATCCGTCACCATGACGGTGGAATTGATCGCGGCTTGGATATCGGTGACCAGGTCATTGATCTTCTGGGCGGACTGCCGACTTTGGTCGGCAAGCTTGCGAATTTCCGTGGCAACCACCGAAAAGCCTTTGCCATGCTCCCCGGCGCGGACGGCTTCTACCGCAGCGTTGAGGGCGAGCATATTGGTCTGGTTGGCAAGGTCAGAAACCAGTTGGGAAATATTGCCGATTTGTCCGGTTTGCTCGCTCAGGTGCAAGATCTGGGCGGCGATCGCCCCCACCTTCGTCTTGAGAGTGGTCATCCCCTCTAGCGCTTGATTAACGGCTTGAGTGCCGTTGTCTGCCATTTGTAGGGCCTGCTGTGCCGCTGCTGAAGCGGCCTCCGCTTGCTGGGCCGACTGCCGTGAGGCCGCCCCCAACTCATCCATGGTGGTGGTGGTTTCATTCACCGAAGCAGCCTGCTGAGTAATCGTTCGTTCCTGCTCTTCGACGGTGGCGGCAATTTGGCTGGTGGCAGCGGCTAGGGTATTGGCGCTGCTGTTGAGGCGGCGGGTGGTGGTACTAATCACCAAAAGGGCAATGCTCCCGGAGATGGCGATGGTTGCCAGGGCGGTTAACCGCATCAGCCAGTTTAGGGTTTGCACCGCAGACTCAGCCTTTTCCCCCTCTACCCTGAGAAGCTCAGCTTGACGGTCTTCAAACTCATGGAAAAGGTCGGACAAGACTTCACTTTGGGCTCGACCATTCTGAGCGTCCCATTGGGCGATCGCCACCTCAACCTGGCCCTGATCGACCAAATTAATGAGTTGTCGATCGATTGCCTTGAGTCGCTCGGTTTCCGCTTTGATCTGCTCAAAGGTTTGGCGTTGTTGCTCATCGGTTACTTTTTCTTCAAGTAAGGTGGTGTGTTCCTGGGCTTCAGCGATGGCTTGATTAAAACTGTTTAGGGAAACGTCACTTTTCTTAAGGAGATAGCCTCGTGTCGCTCGGGAAATCGTTTGCACATCAAAGCCCAAACGGCCAATAAGGCTAGCGATTTCGGCTTTTTCTCGAACTACTTTTTCGGTGGAGCGAACCACACCAATGTTGTGCAAAATAAACCCACTGGTGATGATAGACAGCAGAATGGGAACGGTAAAACCGCCAACGATCCAGTTACGGAGGCGAAAGGTGCGATCGGCTGGGCGGGTCGTCAGCGGTGCAGAATAATCTTGCATAGGGAATCAATTCTCGAAATCAAGAGGACAGTCAACAGTCGGGTGGGTTGGCGACAGCGTAAGATGTTGTTGGCGAAGTTTATGTTTCGTAACATTGGTGGCAGGCGGGACGCACTATCCCTCCGGGAGGTTATGCCAACGACTCCGCTCAGCGACCACCTGCGCTACGGAATTTTCTTGAAGGAAAGAACTGTAGCGCGGGCATCTTGCCCGCCTAGGTTGACATCAGCGTAACGCACTAATAATAGGCGTTGAAGCGATTTCAGCGGTGTCTTAACCCGAGTCTTGATGGACGCGAAACCCCGCTTGGCCAAGCAGTTGGCTCAGACTCAGACGACTGACCAGCTCACCCTGGTAGGCGATCGCCCCCTCAATCACCTCACGAGCAGCCCCCTGTACGGCCAAGGGCAGCGGCTGGATGTCGCTGGGGTCGTAGAGATGAATATCCACCACCGCTGAAACGGCAATCCCAAAGCTGAGGGAACCTATTTCCACAATCACCACGGGCCAGCGATCGCTCGGGGCCAGGGGAGGCAGCGCTAAAAAGGTGCTGATATCCACTAGGGTGATGATCTCGCCTCGCAGGTTGGTGTTGCCCAGGATATGGGCGGGGCTATAGGGGATCGGCGTCACTTGTCCAATCTCGGTAAATTCCCGAATCATCGCCACGTCAAGGCCCAGCCATTCCTGGTTCAGCTTCAGGATGGCCAATGCTGTTTGCCGCTGATCGAGGCTGACTTGTTCGGGGACTTGGGCGAGTTGGATCGCGCGATCGCGCAGGATCTGCTGGGCCGCAGGATGGGTGTCGGCGTAAGTTGTGTCGGCATCAAGCGATCCGGGGCTGCTCGGGCTGGGGGCAGCCTCATCAAGGGCTTGGCGTAGGGCGGCGATCGCCTCGGGCGTCAGCGTCTGTCCATGCGCCAAGATCGTCTCCAGCGCACCCTCTAGCGCAACGCTGTGGGGAGGGGTGGGGGGCTGTAAAATCAGCTCCGGGTCGAGCACCACCACAATGCCCTGCTCAGAGGTCGCTAGATGGGTTTGGAGCGTATTTTGGACAGGGGGTTGAGTGGTTTGAACATCGTTTGGGGCGCGGGTTGCTTCCTCAGTCTGCTGGGGCGATTCCCCCTCGCCATCGGTTGAGGACGGCCAATGGGCTTGAAATTGAGGTTGAAACTGGGCCGGAGTAAGGGATTCAACGCCATAAATATCCTGGACAATGATGCCAAAGCGTTGCCCTTTTGCGGCGAGGAGGATAACGCGATCGCTCACCTGATAGGGGTTAGGCATCTGGCCGAGGCGCAACTGTACATCCAGTAAGGGCAGGATCTTCCCCCGCACATTCACGACACCCACCATATAGGACGGTAGAGCCGGTACTGGCGTAAACTCAGGCAAAAAGAAGACCTCCACAACAGCGCGACTTTCCACCGCATAGGTGGTTTGGGCCAAACGGAAGGTGAAATAGGTCGTGGCAGGCAAAGAAAGTTGCTCGGCAACAGACGGGGCAGGGCTCATGGCATTACAGCAGTTCGCAGTTAACAGTTTGCAATTCACAATGTCCCGCTAGGAACGCCGCCCGCAAAGACTTCAGCATGACTGATTCAGACCATGTGTCATCTAATATTAAATCGGGTCATTAATTGAGCGGGTCATGGATATCCCTAACTCAGTAATGCTCGCAGTTGGGACGCTGTCATATTTAGGGGTGTGGCTAAATAGGCATCGGGGGATAAACGGTTTAAGAACTTGAGGATGATTGCATCCAGTTTTTGCACCCGTTGCGGTTGATTTTGCTGCTGGTAGATGAGGCGCAGCTCATAGTAAGCGGCGATCGCCTCTGGCTCCAGATAGATCACCTTCTTGAGCCAGCGTTTCGCTTCCTCAGTATGGCCGGTCTCCGTCGCGATATGCGCCAAGAGGTAATAAATTGCAATGGAGAAGGGCTGTAGTTTTAAGGCGGCTTCACACCATTGCTGGGCAAGGGCATGATTGCCCAAGTTGGCTTCGAGTTGGGCCTGGAGATAATGGGCGGTAAAATGCGCCGGGTCAGCCGTGAGCACCTGCTGGAGATGGTGACGGGCGTCGGGGTAATTTTTCTGCTCAAAGGCAACGTGGATCTGTTGGAGGTGGGGGTTGGTTTCGTTGGGTGCAGTTGTGCGCTGTGGTGGGGCGATTGGCGGCGCAATGGCAGGGAATTGTTTTGGCTTAAGTGTCTTTGGCTTAAGTATTCTGGGGTTCAGCGTCTGGGTGTCCAGCATCGGAGACGAGGCGGGGGGGGAGATGAGCGCCCGGAACGGGACAGGGACTCGGGGAGTTGGAGAACGGGTTGGAGAAGGCGGGGTCTGGGCCGGTGCAAGGCTCTGCCGCTGATACACCAACGATTCGGGAAAAAGCTGGGGCGTCAAACCCGACAGCGTTTGATTGTAGAGTTCTGCATGACCCGTCAGCAGATAGCCTCCCGGACGGAGGGCTTGGCTGAAGGTCTGCAGGGCCTGGGCGATCGCCCCCGGCACAAAATAGATAAACACATTCCGACAGAGAATCAAGTCGAGGGGCGCTCGTAACCAGGGTTGACCCTGAGCAAGATTAAACGGCTCAAATTGCACACCTTGCCGAAGATGGGGAACGAGCCGATAGCCTTGGGGATCAGGGTGGAAATAGTCCGCCACGATGGTCGCATCCAAGCCCCGCAAGGACCAGGCCGAATAAACCCCCCGCTTCGCCTGAGCCAAGACCGTCGGGTTAATATCCGTACCCCAGATGCGACAGTCCCACTGTGGTCTGTCCGGCAACAACTGAGCCAATAAAATGGCCAGAGAATAGGCTTCTGCCCCATTGGAGCAACCCGCACTCCAGAGGTGGAGGCGCTTCAGGGATTGGTTTTGTGCAATTAGGGCCGGTAACAGGCGATCGCGCAGGAGTCGAAACTGCCCCTGATCGCGGAAAAAATAACTCTCCACATTGGTCAGCTGCGTGGCGAGGGTGCTCCATTCCTGCTCAGCGGTGCGATCGCGTCGCCCTAAGATCTGGGCATACTGTGACCCATCGGGGCAATGGTGTACCTGCATTCGCTCCGCCAACTGCTGACGGAGCAGCATATGATCTTTGGCGGGGATGCGGAGCCCCAACCGCGCTTCAATCAGGGTGAGAAAAGGCGTCAACGCCAGCGTACTGTTCACAGATTTAGGGCATATCATCAGATGGTTTGGGCATCCTTAGGGAACCAGGCGATGACACACCTCCGCTCAACCCAAGACGGCGTCGTAAGCCTAACGGCTGGCTACGCCTACGCTTAGCATCTCCGGAGGAAACAGTCCGGCACTCAGGACTCGGTTCCATCTGTCGTTGATATGTTTTGATTTGGGATCACCCCAGCCATTTCACGCAACAGCAAATGATTGTAGCGCAAGCCTCTATTTGACTTTGTTCACGACTCACTCTCTGAATTCGGAATTTTGAATTCGGAATTCAGAATTGGCTGAACGACCCTATTGCTCCGTATTGGGTGGGTGACAGGGAATTTGGATGCGAAACTGGGTTCCTTCACCCAGCTGAGACTGGCATTCGATCGCTCCGCGATGCTTCTCGACCACAATCTGATAGCTAATCGAGAGGCCGAGACCCGTGCCTTTGCCCACCGGTTTGGTCGTAAAGAAGGGGTCAAAGATCCGTTCCACCGTTTCCGGAGACATGCCTGGGCCATTGTCGGCAATCTCAATCAAGACGGCAGCTTGTGAGTTGTTTTCTGGTAGGTGATGTTCTGGCGAGTTATTCGGAGCCGCTGGCTCTCCAGCGCTCAGATGTCGAGTGGTAATTTGAATTCTCTGGCTGTCTTGGGGGTCGGATTGGCCTTCTAGGGCATCGATCGCGTTGGCCAAAATATTCATAAACACCTGATTAAGCTGGCTGGCATAGCAATCGACCCGAGGCAGGTCGGCATAGTCCTTTTGGATCTCAATTTCGCTGCGGGTGCCCTTTGCTTTGAGACGATTGTGTAGGATCAATAGCGTGCTATCAATGCCTTCATGGATATCCACAGGCTTCATTCCCGTTTGGTCGAGGCGTGAGAAGTTGCGCAGGGAAAGGACGATCTGACGGATGCGCTCTGCCCCCACCTGCATTGAAGCCAGGGTCTTGGGTAAGTCTTCCAGGATGAACCCTAAATCAATCTCTTCGGTGAGGGCTTGCAGCTCAGCGTCGGGCTGGGGCACACGGGTTTGATAGAGCTTGACCAGACGGAGCAGATCCTTCACGTAGTCTTCGGTATAACCCAGGTTGCCCGAAATAAAATTCACCGGGTTATTGATTTCATGGGCGACACCCGCAACCATCTGGCCCAGACTTGACATTTTCTCGGTTTGCACCAGTTGGGACTGGGCTTGGCGCAGGTCTTGCAATGCGGTTTCCAGGTATTGGGCTTGGGTTTGGGCCGCCCGAGCCGCTGCTTTGGCTTGGGCAAACAGTTCCGCTTGGTCGATCGCCACGGCGAGCTGATTCACCACTGCCTGCAAGAGCTCCAGCTCTTGATCCTGCCAGGTACGGGCGACCTGACGGTGGGCACAGACGATCGCTCCCACATGGCCCGAGCGCGTCTCTAGGGGTAGCAGCAATACGGCCGCCATCCCTAAGTCCTGGAGGAGTGATGCGTCAGGCGTTGATGGGGCGGTGGCATCGAGATGGAGGAGCCTTTGCTGGCTGAGACATTGCACCAAAAAGTCCTGCTGCTCAATCGTGAGGTTATTGCTAAGGGTCGGCACCTGGGCATCGGCACGGGCTTCATGGCTCACTAATAACAGGGCGGGGGCAGTCGCCGTAGCAGGCTGCTCCTGCTCTGACCAACACCAGAGATAGCTACAACTGTCTACGGCCAACAACTCGCGAATTTCCTGCACGGCGGTCTCGAGAATGGTGTTGAGATCCAGGGAATCGCGCATTTGGCTGGCCAGCCGAAATAGCAGCGCTTCAGGGCGAGAGCGTAATGCTGATTTGGCCCGACAGCGCTCAATGTCGAGGGCCAGATGATCGGCCAAGAGCGCCAAGCCCGCTTCAAAACAGCTTGGCAGGGACGCCTGGGTCCAGAGGGCCATTACGCCGATCAGGCGATCTTCGACCACGAGGGGATACCCGGTGAAGAAGAGGCTAGCGGGCCAGCGATCGACAACCAGGCGATCGCAAAAGAGCTGTGGATTGAGCGGATCGGTTGCCAGTTGTCGCTCCAGGGTCTCCAATGTGGTGGCCACGGGCAAGAAGGCATTTTGATCAATGACGAAGTTCAGATCCTCTCGGGGCAAGGCCTGATCAAAGATGGGGTCGAGAGTTCGGGCAATTTGGTTGACCCAGGTCTGGCCGGGTGCGCCCCGTGATTCACTCCCTGGTTCGCCCAGGGGTTCGCCGAGTGAGAGGGTTCGGGCGTGCAGCACTGGCAGCGCTGATTGGGCAAAGACCTTGAGCGGTTTGGCAATCGTTACACTGGCCTGCTCTAGACGATGCTGCTGAGGATTGTAGAGCCAGATTGCCGCAATCGTCTGGTCGAGTTCTTCCACCAATATTTGGGTCATATAGTCCAAACATTCACCGAGGCGGTGGGCATGGGTGACAAACTGACTCACCCGAGTGGTGAGGGTGGCCAGGCGCGATCGCTCCAGCATCTCTGCCTCCATCTGCTTGCGCTCTGACACATTGCGTAAACAGATTAAAATCCCGTCACTGTGCGGACTCACCTCCACATTCAGCCAGCAATTCCGCCAGCTTGAAGCGGCTTCAAATCGCACCGGTAAACGGGTTTGCATCACCGCACGACATTCTTGCTCAAACAGCGTTCCCTGCCATTGGGGAACCCGTTGCCACAGCGTCATCTGCGCGGTGTGGGATTCATCCTTGAAAAACTGTTGTGCGGCCGGATTGAGCGATCGCAACTGCCAAGCGCGATCGACAACCAATATTGCATCGGTTGTCTGGTTTAACCCGTTGGATTCAACAGAACTCATTAACCTCATCTGGCTCCCCCAAACAGTGAATTGTCAGCAAAATTTGGGATGAACAATCCCAGCGAAAAAACAGCCATAACCTTAATTATCAACCATCAATCGGGTAGACGCTTGATGATTATAGAATCAATGATTTGAGACAATTTCAAAGCATGGCAACGTCTGAAGCTGTAGGCTCAATTGACAATGCCCAACGAGCGGAGAACGTTTCACTCAAGACACCCGGGCTTACACAAGTGAACTCGAACTCACACGTTAAACCTGATAGCTGCCGTGTGGACGCAACATTGTCCATTGATGGTGAGCCAGGACAAGCGGGTATGCCGGATAAGCTCAATCGTCTGTTTCGGGTCAATAACGCCAGTTGAAGGCATCTTAATCTCATCATCTCATCTGCTTTACTGATGACGCGCCCTAATCACAATCACGATTAACTTTAAGATTTCCTAAAGTTTCTCAGATCAATTATTACTGATCTTTGCCATTTCCCTGAGATTTTCAGCCTTAAACGGCTTTATTGTTGCGTCTTATTTACACTTCTTCTTATTTCTTTTCAATCATTCCCCCAGCGATTGTCTCTCGCCCGCCACCTACTGAAGATCCTTTGCCAGAAAGATTTAACGTAAGTTCTGGATCAACAGACATTGCGAGACATTGCGCAAGACGGTCGAAACTCAGCAGAATCAACCATACTGGCTCCGATATTGCCGAAGCCCGTTGGGGGCAATCTCCTCCTCAGCGGGAGGTGTCGGGGGGCTGGACCCCTGACAACCGGGTTTGACAACGAGATTTCAATGTTTTGAGGAAGGCGATCGCTTCGCTTATCCAGAACTCAGGTTAGCGAGTAATTGTGTTAGCCAGAAAATTGGCAGGACTCACCTGTCCATCTTGGATGGCAAGCACCTGAGCAGAATGGAGCCAATCGCTGGCAAAGGTCTGCAAATGGGTGGTCGTGATCAGGGTTTGACAGCGGGCTTGAATCGTTTCTAATAACTGATGCTGACGCTGCAAATCGAGTTCCGCGAGCACATCATCAAGCAGTAGCAGAGGCGCATCTCCCACCACCTGTTCAATTAGTTCGAGCTCGGCGAGCTTGAGGGCCAAGACGAGAGTGCGCTGCTGCCCCTGAGAGGCGTAGGTGCGAGCGGGGACATCATTGAGTTGAAACGCAATTTCATCCCGGTGGGGACCCACCAGCGTGCGGCCTTGATGCTGCTCGGCGATCGCCCGTTGCTGTAACTGCTGCAAAAAAAGCTGTTGCACGGCTTGGACCTCATCCTCTCGCCAGACGACGTGGGGTTGATAGGCGGTAGTGAGGGTTTCGGCAGCACCACTGATGCGCTGCTGCCAGGTCTGGGCGATCGGTGCCAACCGTCGCAGGACCCTTGCCCGGCGACGGGTTACACGGGTGCCATGGGCCACCAGCTGAGCATCCCAGACCGCCAGTTGCGGGGCTGTCTCTCGGCGCTGCATTTCCCCCCGCTTGAGCTTGCGCAGCAAGGCATTACGTTGTTTGAGAACTTTGTTGTATTGGCTCAAAATATGGGCATAGACGGGCTCAAGCTGCATAACCAGCGCGTCGAGCCAGTGGCGACGCGTCTCTGGCCCGCCGCGCACCAACTCCAGATCCGTGCAAGAGAACTGCACCGCATTGAGCGTCCCCAGAAAATCCAGTTGACGACGCAGGGTTTCCTGGTTGCGCCAAGCCGTGCGACGACCCTGCGTGCGTAAGATCAATGCTGCGTCCAGATCCCCGTAGCTGCGCTGGATCTGGGCTTCGATCCGTGCCGTTTGCGCCTGCTGACGGACGAGGTCGCGATCGCGGCTCACTCGATGACTGCGCAGCGTGGCCAAGAGCTCCACCGCTTCGAGCAAGTTGGACTTGCCCTGGGCATTGGGCCCGACAATGATCGTTTTGGGGGCCTCAAACGTTACCCGCTGCTCACGGTAGTTCCGGAAGTCTTGCAGGTAGAGCGAGTGGAGATACATACGAAGGCAGAATTCGGAATGCGGAAGGCAGAATTGGGATTGACGTCACTATACCCATTCGTAAGGCTGACACAATCCCTCCGGCTACGCCGACCCCGGAGAAAAGGTCGGATTGTTTTATGTTTTGTAGAAAAAAAGAAAGCCAGATGATTCTCCTGTAGGGGCTGGGTTTCGGGAGCCCTGCGTCAGTTTGATACAATCTGCAACCCACGATTCATGGTCTGGATTGTCCCATGAATTGGGTTGGTCGCGGAAACCACACCCCTATATTTGATTGGGTTTTACGTGTCACTCTTCCCCCTCTAAAATCGCCAACACCACTTTGGGATCGATCTTTTCCTTAAACCAAATTAACCGGGCGGGAACATTGCGGATATCCACGCCAGCTTTCTCCAGATTTAACTTCTCTGACACCGCCACAATCAAATTCTCCACATCAGACTGGCGAATCTGACGAAATTTCTTTTGTAAATATTCGGGTCGCCAATAGCCGACAATCTCAAAGATATAGTCCCGCCCATCGGGATGGACAAAGCGAAAGTCAGGGATCATCACGCTACCCGGAATGGGGACGAGGTTCACTTCCCGCTCCAGTACCCAGTCGGTTTTCAGCTTGGCCCAGCGCTTGGCAAAGGCCTGTTCGAGCAGGCTGTCATAGGGCTTGCCGGGGGAATAATGCGTCACCAGGCCGCAGCGATCGTCCAGGGTAAACATCCGTCGTTTGACCGCACCGGAATATTGATCTTTGTGTTGAATCTGGGCCTTGAGGCTCCACTGCGTCACATGGAGCAGCGCCGGTAGCATCTTGGCAAAGGCCAAACCATAGCGGGTGCTGGCCTTAAACAGACTGGTGGGGCCATCGAGCGTGATCGTAAAGCCATGCTCCACATCCCCCTCAATATAGAACATCAGCTGAAACAGCTTGAGATAGCGAAACAGCAGCTTGTATTCCCCCGGTACGTTGCGATGGGCATTGAGAATCATCTGGCTGGCGCGGTAAAAGACCCCCTGGACTTGGCTGAGGTTGTAGCGGTGCAGCAGAGCCTCGGGCTGGGGCGGGTCAAACTGAGTCAGGATACGGTTTTCCTGAAGATCGGCGTAGAGCCCCTGTTGAATTTCGGCGGGCAGGACTTCACGGTTGAGGGTTTGGCTCAGGTGAGCGGCGATCGCCGCCAATGTCTTGGGCCGCTCCTCCGGTAGAGGAATCCCTTGGGCCGCAGCCGTAAAGACCCTCTGGCGTAGCTCCAGCGGCTCTAGCGGGCTGATCACCTCAAACGTAGCGAAGCTATTGCGCAGGATATGCACCAAGCCCCGGCGCAGGCGGTAGTCGGTGCTCTCACCTTCGAGTTCTTGCAATTGGCGATCAAGCTCTCCCTGAGTCTGACCGACGTATTCTTCAAAGCAATTGATGTAGTCGGTGGCGATCGCCAAATTCACCCCACTCAACTCCAAGCGCTTGGGTTGGATCGTTTCACCGTAAAGACGATAGTGGAGGAGATCACTAGGGAGCATCGCAAGGCAGAGTGCAACGTTCAAAGTTTAGAATGCCTGTGCAACAGGCATCCTGTCGATAACAAGATTTCAAGGCTTTGAGGAAGGCGATTGCTTCGCTGATCCAGAACTCAGGTTATTTCTAACCTCCGGCAATCGGAAAATCCCTAGCTAATCCGCACGATCGGCCCCGAATATTCTTGCTGTGCATTCAAAAACAACGGACTTTCCCCTCCATCCACCTGAATCCGCGCCAAATACTCCCCCGCTGCCAGGTCAAACACCGGAAACTCAATCTCATCCGTTTGGCTCAGACGCTTACTCGCCCGGAAGATCGCCGTCTCGCCCAAGATGCCCTCACTAACACCAAACAAGACCAAATAAACACTTTGATTCGCAAATGGCATCAGATCCAGCTCAGCATAGACCTGAGCCGAATAAACAGTCTCCTCCCCTTGCGGTTTAGCGGTTACGTCTTCAACGCTAATATCGCCAGCAATCTGGACTCTGGGACATAAAACCATCGGAATTGCATTTGAGTCCGTCGCCAGTTCCATTTCTTCCGGTTCATCGTTGGGACGGGGCTCAGTGGCGAGTCGCGAGACCTGGATGCTGGAGCTACCCGCCCGCAGCAGATCCCGCTCCTCTCGGCTCAGTTTCGCCAGGTCAAGAAAGATCTCGGTGTCGGTTACAGTGTGAGGCTCAACCCGTTCTTTGCCAATTTTGATGCGGGTGCTTGCGGCTTTGCCAAAGTCTCTACCCTGGAGGCGGAGTTGGCTTTTTAAGGTGACTTTATCGAGGCGAGGTTCGGTTTTACCCTCAACAAGATGTTCAATACTCTCAATAATGGGGCGACCCAAAAAGACCTGGGTGGCGCGGC
The DNA here is from genome assembly GCA_039180005.1 of Cyanobacteria bacterium P01_G01_bin.54. GTDB lineage: Bacteria > Cyanobacteriota > Cyanobacteriia > Cyanobacteriales > Spirulinaceae > SIO3F2. Next base: position 15,699 of record JBCDEB010000039.1, read on the forward strand.
GACGGACGGGAAGGGCGGCTCGGCCGGCGCGATCGCTCTGGATCAAAATTGCACTGGCTTGATACGGAAACGAAAGACTGTAAGGAATTTGAAAGAAAGTAGACCAGAGTCGAAAAATGAAATCCGGGGTCATTTCACTCGGGATAAGACGAATCGCCTGGACTTGCTCCACCAGATTCTCGGAGCAGAGGGTTTCATCCTCTTTGGCACTCAAGGCCATTTCAATCATATCTGAAGTGAGCATGGGGCGATCGATCAGCGCCCGAACCGTACTGCCCAAGAGTTGTTCGGGAATACAGTCGGTATCATCGCCGTAGAAGGTGAAGAGGTAATGGAGGTCAAGGGCAGCTTGACCATGACGGGTAAGGTCGCCTTTGGGACGGCGGGTGCGCAGGTCAGCGTTGCGCCAAGCGGCATTCGGGGTGACTTGAAACATATACAAATTGATCAAGGGCCCTTCAACTTGGTCGGGGGGTTTGGGTTTGCTGATCGTGACGGGAATGTTGGGAAAGTCGCGGGAGATTTCATGTTGAATGGTGTAGCGGAGGGTGGTGGTGGTAGCGGCGATGGCGAGGTGGTTGCTCATGGTTGGAGTCGGGGACAACGAGTTTTCATTTGTTATATTATTACACTGTTTTGGTCTCTAATCCTTAAGCTTTCATTGCATTCACTAGGGTATATTAGAAGATTCAGATATTAATTGAGATAGATATTTTTTGTTACCTACACAACACACTATCAACCAATCAAATACAGGAAACTGGTGCAGTACCATAGATCAGAAACAATACAAATAGCTCTAAAATCCCGACTGACCAACGCATCCTAAATGTAGCACACACCTTAATTGGTATATTTGAATTATCAAGGGATAAATCCTAAAAAACATAGCTCGTATTGAGTTCCACCTCACTCAACACAATCTATAAAGATAATGACTCTTTTTGACTGTGCTGCACCACTCCTAATGAGTACATCCCTAGGATGCCCACATCCTACTTTTGCTCAAAAGTGCAAACCGATATAGTTTGGAGAGGGCAAATCTCTTCTTGTAAGAGATTATCAGACAGACCAAGCTCTTGAAGATTGGTGAGAATGGAGAGAGGCATAACATCTCTGATTTGATTGTTGTGCAACTCAAGTTTTTGAAGACTGGGAAGAGAAGCAAGGGGCGTGACATCTACAATTTCATTATCGCTTAGCTCAAGCTCTCGAAGGCCAGTAAGCGTACTGAGAGGAGTGATATCTTCAATCTGATTATCACTCAGCGCAAGAAATTTAAGATTGTCGAGAACAGCAAGAGGTGTTATGTCTTCAATTCGATTTCCATTCAGCTCCAACCTCTGAATATTCTCAAAACCAACAAGCAGCAGAATATCTGAAATTTGATTTCCATTCAGCTCAATCCACCAAAGACTTGACAAACCAGAGAGCGCAATAAGGGAATCAACATTTTCAATTTGATTCTCATTCAGCCCAAGCCATTGAAGATGGTCAAGAGCAGCAAGAGGAGTAAAATCTTCGATTTTATTTCCACTCAGATCAAGACTGTTAAGATTACTGGACATAGCATCGAGAGAAGAAAAGGATGCAACATCTTCAATTTGATTCTCATTGAGATCAAGTACTTCAAGGCTAGAGATTTCGGTAAGAGGTGTAACATCTTTGATTTGATTTTCACCCAAACACAGTATCCTAAGATCAGAGAGTTTTTTGAGGGGTGCAACTTCTTCAATTCGATTTTCATCCAACCAAAGTATCTTAAGATTAGAGAGTGTAGCGAGAGGTGTAATATCTTCGATTTGATTCCTATCCAACCAAAGCAATTCAATCTCGGAGAGAGTAGCGAGGGGGGTCACGTCTCTAATTTGACTATTACTCAGCCTAAGCGATCTACGTCTTTCTAACTCAACCTGAGCCGAGTTACAATCTTGTGTTGCAGCTTTATCGAGTAAGACATGAACAGTATGCTGTTGTGCTGGAGTTAACTGTTCCAAGCGGTTACACCAATCCGCAAAACGTCCGACCTCGCTGGTATTGACCTGCATTGGTGTGGGAGCTGTCATAAGCGATGAAGCAAGTAACGTAACAACATTGATTTGAAGGGAAGAACAAACTAGCATCGTGGATTGATTCGCGCTTTTGGTTTAATACTATTGACTTTAAGATACTCAAAGGAAATATCCTTCCATAAGGATCACAAAAAACAACTTGGTCTCAAGCAGTAGGAGAAGTAACTATCCTCTTCTATCATACAAATTACTCAACAGATCTATATAGACTATATAGTTTGAAACACCCAACTGAACCAGTAAATAAGCCAGAGAATATTAGTACAAGAGCGACGAGAGAAGAATAAATACACGAGGCCGATAAGTCTTGGAAACGCAGCTCTCTCGTTCCAGGAGCAACCCGATGTCGATGACGGCTTGAGCTTTCTAGTTTAACAAATTCAAGTGAGTCGGACTCACGACTATAGTCAATGAAACCTCTTCGACTATAAAGATGATAAAAAACTTCATCATAACCATCCTGATCAAGATCATAGACGAGAAAGTATGGGTTTATTACTTCACCTCCTAATTCTAGCTCCGGAAGTTTCCGTCCTACACGCGTAAAGGTTAGATAGACGTATCCCTCTCTTTTGATCTCAACCTTATATGTTACGTCATCCCAGCTAATTTCACGAAAATGAAAATGATCGTGATTATCCTTGATAATAAAAATCCCCATAGCGATACTACTGACACAGATAGCCAGCAAAACTGAGGAGTGGAATCTCTTGCAAATTCGAAGCATTGCCAGAAAAAAATCCATTGCTTTATTATTCTAAAAGTAGTAGTGCCGTGGCAAAGCTAAAATGGTGCAATAGATTACTAGGGGGTAAATCATTCAAAATATCGGCGGTGTTGGGTTTCGCTCCACTCAACCCAACCTACTCCAATACACCTTTTAAGCTGTGTCACGGCACTACTACTTAAGGTTCCATTACATCACTTGTTTTTTCATCACTCTACCACCACCAATGTGAACGAGAGATTCCGCAGGGATGATCGATTCTCAGTAAAGTCAAATTAATCGAGATACGCATACAAAGATCTTAAATCTCCAAATTTATAGGTCTTCTGAGTTCAAGGTGATAAGTTAGCCTTATGCCACGAGATAGAAGGGTTTCAGCGATCGCAATACAACGAATATGTATCGAACGCTACACTTTTAACCCCGAACTCCGAAGACCTATTAATTTATTCTCCCGAATACTCCTGAGATTGTTGCAGTTGAGGAGAGGCATCTTGAGTTCTAGAAAACTTGAAACATCCAAACAGGCCAAAACCCATCAGTAGAAAAGCAAAGAAAGAAGAAACAATGCCAGAGTTTCTTAAATCTTGAAACCGCAGATCTCTCATCGCAGGAGCAACTGAATCTCGATGGTTGTGTGTATCTCCTAGCTCGATAAACTCAAGGGAATCAGATTGGTAGTTGTAGTCAATAAATCCATCTAGATGGTAATCCCAATAGAAAACTTCATCATACCCATCTCGATCAAGGTCATAGACGAAAAAGAATGGATCTACAACATCCCGTCCCAACTTGATCACTGGACGCTGTGCTCCTGCACGAGTAAAGTTTAGCGTTACGTATCCTTCTCTATCAAGAGTAACCTTGTACGTAATACCATTCCAACTGATTTCGTTGAAGTGAAAACGAGTATGGTTGTCTCTTAGAATAAAAGCCCCTAAGATAATATAAAAAAGACAAATAGCTATTAAAGTTAGCTTAATCTTGGGCAAAGAACGTAATTCAGTTAAGAATTCAAGCTGCATTTTTATCTTTTTAGCTAATCTGCATAATCAAAGCTAGTCTGAGCTAGAGAACGCGACCGTTGCGAATCATTCGGAGAAAATCATTAACTAGCGAACCAATTTTATTCTCTTCTGTTGCTGATGTTTCATTCTCCGCGTGATATTTGTCGAAATCTCCCATTTTATCGCGGAAAGCTTCCACAATATTCCCAAAGTTCCCTAATGTACTCAATGCAAAATCAGCAACATTTGCTTTGGCAGCCCCTTTAGCATACCAGGCTCGTCCGAAAGCCAATGAACGCTCCAAAATAAACTCCTTTAATTCAGCACCCTGCTTATCTGCCACTTTCTCAAAGTAGTACATGTAGCTAAAATTGTTGGGTTCTCCCGATAAATGCTCTTTGGTCTCATCATTCTTCCTGACCATGTAGAAGTTTCTAAGATAATCAGAGACTTGGGTAAACCCTCTGTATTGTGGGGTCTCGCTACGTGCTATCTCATCTGTAACTTCGCCAATAATGTAACCGTGAATATCCGCCAGCAATGCCGCTGGATTAGCTTTTAGTGAAATGTAATGATTCAAATCTTGAGAATCATCCTTCTCATAATAAACATCAAAAATATAGTCAGCGTAGGCTTGACCAATATCCCCTGCCCAGGTTGTAAAATCTCGTACATCTCCCTGATGTAATTCAGACACGATAATATATCCCGCCATAGACTGTACATGCCCTCCTGCTTGTAACGGTGGAGTATGGCCAGGCTGTCCTTCTATGATTTCTCGTGGATAGTTTGATATTCTTGCATTGCCTGCTTCTGCTCTTGGCCCGTTCATATAAGCATCTAAGCCAGCAATAACGTGAGAAATATCAACATCACCCATCGGTGTGCGAATTAATCTAACTTGACCTTGGCCACTAGGATCAAGATGTTTAAGGTCAAAATCGTATTCGATTGGACTAGGTGCAGTCTCAACATCCTCATAGACTGTTTCACCATTTCTGATAGTTCTAACCCCTTCGCTCCCCACTAAGACATCCCAATTTGCATCAGAAAACCAGATCTGTCGAATCTCACTGACAATTTCACGAGTAGCGGCATCTGGATATGTAGCCTCTATTTCTTCAACAAATAAGATAAAATCTTCAATGCTATAAATCTGGGTTTTTTGCTCTCGAACATCAGATCGCCTTAGTGAAACACTATGATCCCCACCAATATCATAGCGGGGCAACGTGTTATCTCGGCTGTGAGGTACGCTACGAAGGTAAGTGACAGCAGCATTGATTAGATAATCTCGATAATCGCCATATGTAGGAGCATTTTGTCCCATATCATCTTCAAGCTGCAATATATCTAATTCGGCTTCGGCAATATCGAGGATCAGCAGCGCATTACTAGCATTGATAGGTGGTAAGACCCAATTTCTTGCATTGGGGATTTCTTCGTAGACATAGTACGAGTGAATATATCCTCTAATCAACGTACCATTGATATAGGTTTCTGCGTAGTAGGATTCATCACTAGTGCTCAACAGTTTGAGGTGATGTTTAAGAGGCAATTTGGCGATAGCTACGCTTGACCCATCAGAGAGTAGCGCAAAGGGGTGTCTTTCGCTTACAACCTTATAAATTGCAGCTAGTCTAGGAGTGGTTGAATTAGCGCCGGGTAGAGGTACTACACCACTATTTGTTGCCCCATATGGCAGCAGGGCTTGATAATCAGCTTCAGCGTTCTCCTGTTGTTCTTCCAAAGCTGGTAGATTGGGAACATTCTGAACATTCTCCTCAAATGGCGTAAATACTGCTTCAGTTTCCGCTGCTGCCTCTAACTCCAGAGATGCGGAAACATACAGATTATCTATCTGTTGTTCGCTTGCCTCAGCATGAGATCCACTCATTTAAATAAACCCAAACCAGCTCAACATCAAAATTCTAACCCAAACTTTTAACTGAACCAGTCTCCCCTTAAAATAGCTGCAATCGCTGGATTCATCTTACACTATGTCTTCTCCTTATACTGAACTCAGACAAGCCGTCATTCCTCTGGCTGAAGTCCTGTCTCAAGCCACCAGCACCTCTAGCAGCACCCCAGATTTTCCCACTCCCATTCATCTCAACCCAGAACTCTCAGCAAGCCATCCTCTCAACCAGCTCAGCAAGACCCTCCACCTCAACCTAGCCCAGCGTGATCTACTCCTCCTCAGCCTCACCCTAGAACTCTTTCCGCAATATCAAGGAGCTTGCGCCCTGATTCAAGGGAGTAGTCAACTTCCTTACATTACCTACAGTCTCGCCAAAACATTACTTGCCAGTTTTGACTGGAGCCTGATTAACGCGGAGAACCCACTCTATCGCTGGCAAATTCTCACGCCTAAAACTGAGCATGGCCTGATGTATAGTGCCCTATTGCTCGATCCTTATATCTTCCGATACCAGTTGGGTCAAGCCAACCTCGACCCCGAACTCAGTCACTTGGTTCACCCCGTCCCCCTCTGCGACAGCGCCATTGAGCAACTCCCCAACACCCAAACCGCCCTCCGCCAAGCCCAACTGTTCAACTTTCCCCCCACCCATCCCAATCCCAGCAATCCCCACCTCCTCCTCCACGGACAGGACCCCCATAGCCGCAGCCACATTGCCGCTGCCCTCAGTGCCCAGCACCAACGCCCGCTTTACAGCCTCCCCTTGAGTAACCTCCCTAGTGATGCCACCCAGCTGCATCGCTTCCAACTGCGCTGGGAACGCCAAGCCCTGCTCACCCAAAGCGTGCTCCTCATCGAGATCGACGGTCTCACCCAAGACGATCGCACCACCAAAACCCGCCTCACCCGTCTGATCCGCAACTGCCGCACCCCCCTGATTCTTAGCCATGACCAAAACTTAACGGTTCCCAAACGCCTGATCGCCCCGCTCGAGCTCTACCCCCTCACCCCCCAAGATCGCCAAAAACTCTGGCGGCAACACCTGGGTAATCGCGCCACCACCCTCAACGGCACCCTCCCCCAAATCGCTCAGCAATTCCCCCTCTCCCCCCAACGCATCGCCACCCTCGCCGCTCAATTGCCGATTTCGGAAACGCCCGAGGGGCTGACTGCTCAACTCTGGCAAGCCTGTCGCCAATCCGCCCGTCCCCACCTCGAAGATCTCGCCCAACGCATCCAGACCCCCTTGCAATGGAAGGATCTGGTCTTGCCCGAAAAACAGACCCAACGCCTAAGAGAACTCGTCGCGACGGTGCGGCAGCGCGATCGCGTCTTGCAAGACTGGGGCTTTGCCAGTAAAGCCGCTCGGGGTCTGGGCACGGTGGCGCTCTTTGCGGGCGCAAGTGGCACGGGGAAAACCACCGCAGCCGAACTTATTGCTAAGGATCTGGAACTGGACTGCTACCGCATTGATCTAAGCAATATTGTCAATAAATATATCGGTGAAACGGAGAAGAACCTCAAACGGGTCTTTGATGCAGCGGAGGGTTCGGGAGCCATGCTGCTCTTTGATGAAGCCGATGCGGTGTTTGGTCAACGGGGCGCGGTCAAGGAAGCCAGAGACCGCTATGCCAACCAGGAGGTGAGTTATCTGTTGCAGCGCTTGGAAACCTTTCCAGGGATTGCAATTTTAACCACTAACTTGAAAAAGTCAATTGATGAGGCATTTAAGCGGCGGCTCCGGTACATTATTGATTTTCCCGAGCCGGATCAAGCCCACCGGGCCCGGATGTGGCAGCGGGTGTTTCCGGTGGGTGTGCCGCTAGCAGAGTTGGATTATCAAAAGTTAGCGGCGCTGAATGTGACGGGGGGCAATATTCGTAATATTGCGCTGATGGGGGCATTTTTAGCGGCGGAGGCGGGGACGGCGGTGACGATGCCGATTCTGGTTCAGGCGATGACGGTGGAGTTGGAGAAGCTCGGTCGCCAGATGAATCCGGTTGAGGCGCAGGTGCTCAAGGGGGCTCCGGGGCTGCCGCGTTTGCGCTAGGGGGCTGGGTTGGGATTGTTAAGCCCATTGCGACAGGGCCCGACCGACGATCGCCGCGCCCGCTAAAATCGAGAGACGTAAATTGGATGGACTGGCGTTGATGAAACTGTTGCGCACCACCTTGAAATGGGGATATTTATTGCTGTTATTGCCGGGGGCAATGGCCCTGAGTGCTTGGCAGGGCTACCAATGGTGGTATTGGGCGATTGCTCCCCTGGCCATGACGCCTGAAGAACAGAACAATGCAGCGGCATTGCAAGTGGAGATTCCCCAAAACACCTCCACTCGGCAGATTGGCGATGACCTTGAAGCGATGGGGCTGATTCGCTCGGCCTGGGCTTGGAACCTCTGGGCCTCCTATCTCTCGTTGCAAGAGCGGGAGGGCTCCTTTAAGGCGGGCATTTACCTGATCTCACCCCATAGTGATATGAAGGCGATCGCTCAAACCATTTGGACCGGCCAGGTAATGCAGCAGGGGTTCACCATTCCCGAAGGCTGGTCACTGGCCCAGATGGGGGACTATTTTGAGGAACGGGGACTCTTTTCTGCCCAGGACTTTTCCCAAGCGGCCAGTCAGATCCCCCGTGAGCGCTTTGACTGGCTTCCTGAGGGGATCAATAGCTTAGAGGGCTTTCTCTACCCCGATACCTATCAACTACCCGAGCAAGCTGTCACCCCGCAGCAGGTGATCAACCAGATGCTGCAACGCTTTGAGGAGGCAGCATTGCCCCAATTAGAACAACAGTTAGAGCAACAGGGGTCGCAGCAGAATGCCAGCGCCGCACCCCCCATACCACTCTTGGATTGGGTGACGCTGGCCAGCTTGGTAGAGAAGGAGGCAGCCGTTGATGCCGAGCGACCCCTCATTGCGGGGGTCTTCCGCAAGCGCCTGGAACTGAATATGAAGCTAGAATCTGACCCCACCGTGGAATATGCCTTTGGCCTGACCCAAGCTCCGGGCCAGCCGCTCACCCTGGAGCAAGTGCAGCAGCCCTCGCCCTACAACACCTATGTCAATCCAGGGCTGCCACCCGGGCCGATCACCAACCCAGGTCTCAAGAGCCTCAATGCCGTTCTCAATCCTGAAACAACCGACTATCTTTACTTTGTTGCCCGCTACGATGGGACCCATGTCTTTAGTAAAACCCCAGCGGAGCATGAGGCGGCTAAAGCCGAAATCCAAAACTCGACCCCCACTGACCGAGAATAATTTATAGATAGGGTTGAGGCAGCAAAATTGCCCCAAAGGTAGGGGAGGGTTTGAAACCCTCCCAACGCCAGATTGCAAACTCTTCCATAGTTAGGTTTCAAAATAGACCGATTTTGATTTGAATTTTTGGCAGGAATTGCCGGATTGTGCTTGAAACTCAGAGCATAGGCAAGGAAACAATCGCCAGTAACCCTAAAACCAATCCTAAACAGCAGTGCATGAGACACGATCGCGGAGGTTGAGCAAATGACAAAGTGGGCACAATGGCTCAAACCGGATTTGATTTTAGGAGACACCATCCTGGGATTAACGCCGGAGCTCGTCGCAGCGCACCAGTTGCGGGGTTTGATTCTGGATGTGGACGAAACCCTGGTTCCCCTCAAGCAGAGCCGGGTTCCGGGAGCAGTGGCCACGTGGATTGAGCAAATGCGTCCCCTGGTGGCGATTTGGCTGGTGAGCAATAACCTCAGCAACCAACGCATTGGCAGTATTGCCGAGTCGCTCAATTTGCCCTACATTCTGGGGGCACGCAAGCCCTCCCGCCGTAAATTGATCGAAGCAATTAGCCAGATGCAACTGCCCCAGGCGTCGGTGGCGATGGTGGGCGATCGCCTCTTTACGGATACCCTGGCCGGCAACCGCCTCGGCGTGTTCACGATCTGGGTCGAGCCGATGGTCGATCCGGCGATCGCCGCCCAGTCCTATCGCCTACGCAACTTTGAGGTCTGGCTGACTCAACAGTTGGGGGTTTCCTTGGAGCGATCGGCCCAATAAATCTCAGAACAACACCCTGACACTAATGAACAAGGCTTACGAGATCCCCCCGGTTGTGCCGACCCCCTTGGTAAGGGGGTTTTGTGCCGTTACCAACCCTTTAAAATTCATCCCAGCCGTTTACGGCGTCACCCCCCTTACGAAGGGGGGAAGGGGGGATCTCGGGTCTCGGTATACCGTGCAAGGTTGGAACTGCGTCAGTTCTACTCAATCCAGAATCTATCGATGAAAACCGCCCTTGTTCACGAATGGTTGACGCCCCAAGCCACGGGGGGCTCGGAGCTAGTCGTACAAGAAATTCTCCAGCATGTGGCGGCCGATCTCTTTGCCCTGATCGATTTTGAATCAGTCAACCCCAAAAGCTATCTCTATGGGCGCAAAATCGGCACCACGTTTTTGCAGCGGTTTCCTGGAGCCCGCAGCGGGGTGCAGAAATACCTGCCCTTATTGCCGCTAGCGATCGAGCAGCTCAACGTCCTGGACTACGATCGCGTCCTCTCCTCCTCCCATGCGGTGGCCAAGGGCATCCTCACCCGCCCCGACCAGATGCATATCTGCTACTGCCATACGCCCATGCGCTACGCCTGGGATCTCACCTTTGACTATTTACAACGCAGTCCCATGGGCCGGGGGCTCAAAGGCGGCCTCACTCGCTTACTGCTCCATTACCTACGCACCTGGGATACCCTCAGCGCCAACCGCGTCGATTATTTCATTGCCAACTCTCACCATACCGCCCGACGCATCTGGCGCTGCTATCGGCGCAAAGCCAAAGTGATTTATCCGCCCGTGGCGATCGAGCGCTTCCCCTTTACCCCCCAAAAAGCCGATTTCTATCTCACTGTGTCGCGTCTGGTGAGCTACAAACAAGTCCGCCTCATTGTTGAAGCCTTTAACACCTTAGAACTGCCCCTCGTCGTGATTGGCGATGGGCCAGAACGGCAACTGCTCCAAAAGCTAGCGCGACCTAACGTGCAGATGTTAGGATCACAGCCGAATTCAGTGGTAGAGGACTATATGCGCCAAGCCAAAGCCTTTGTATATGCTGCTTGTGAAGACTTTGGCATTGCGCCGGTCGAAGCCCAGGCCTGCGGTACTCCCGTGATTGCTTACGGCAGCGGTGGAACCCTAGAGACGGTTCGCGATCTTCGCCAAGACCCCCAGCACGGCACAGGATTGCACTTTGGGCACCAACAGGTGGGGGAATTGGTCAAAACCATTAGAATTTTTGAGGAAATGCAGGGTAAACTACAGCCTGAGTCCTGTCGAGAGCAGGCACTCCGGTTTTCCCCCTCAGTTTTTAAGCAAGCGTATCTGGAGTTTCTGGCGCATTGTGAACAGGATTGGGGCGAGAAGGTCGTCTCTCGCGATCGCCTACACTGGGCGGAGTGAGGTTGCTCAAGTTGACCTGTCGATTGACGACAAAAAAACGTCAGGGTCATGAGCGAACGTGGTGTGATGTGAAGGAGTAATCAATGACAGCCGAAATCCATTGGGGCCCTGGAAAACTAATTCAAGGACTCATTGCCAAAGGCCGCCAGTCCCTCGCCGTCCAGCGACGGTATCGAACCCGCAACCGGCTGGCGCGTCTGCTCAATGGCTCCGCCACCAAGCGGCTCTTTGATATTGGCTTTTCATTGGCGATCCTCACCCTACTCTCGCCCCTCTATCTGCTGCTGATGCTCCTCATTGCCCTCACCTCACCCGGGCCCATTTTCTTTGTCCAGAAGCGGATTGGCCGCAACTATCGTCCCTTTCGCTGCATCAAGTTTCGGACGATGGTGCGGAATGCCGATGCAATCCTGGCTGAGCTGATTGAGTGTTCGCCCCAGCTTCAGGCTGAATTTGAAGCCGACTTTAAGTTGCGCCACGACCCCCGGATTACCCCCGTGGGTCGTTTTTTGCGCATGACCAGCCTGGATGAGCTGCCCCAGTTCTGGAACGTCCTCAAGGGCGAGATGAGTGTGGTTGGCCCCCGTCCCCTCGTCCCCCACGAGCTGCACCGCTACGGTCGCCATATGGATCGCGTCCTCACCATTAAGCCCGGTATCACCGGACTCTGGCAAGTGTCCGGTCGTAATGATATTCCCTACCATCGCCGGGTACAGATCGATGTGTACTATGCTGGCTACCGCACCTGGTGGCTGGATTTGTTTGTGGTGTTCAAAACCATCTTTGTGGTGCTCTTCCCCCGCAACAATGGGGCGTATTAGGTCGCATCTGCCAAGACACAAACCCTGCATTAGTGTCTAACACCCCGAACCCACCCCGGTTGTCGCGACGTGAAACCGCCCCTCCCCAGAGGGGATGTTCTAGCAACAAACTGTAAGGTGAGCAAAATTAGCGATCTTAAAATCAACTTTGGGGCTTTCAATATTTGTCCACTCTACTGCTCAGGAACTTCTGACTCTGCCTGGTTTCATTCCCTCTCCCCTTAACAGACCAGTGCTGCCAGTAGCGGAAGGAAGCGTGGGGCTTGACGGCAGGCCAGTACTCTCAGCTAAAAGGGTCATGGCAGTTTGAGATATAGAGGCAGGAACGTCCTGATTGACATCGCGGCGTTGGTGGTGGGCAGTGATTCAGGATTGAATATGTTCTGTCTGGAGATGGGATGGGGCAGCGGACACACGACTCGGGCTTTGAAATGGCGAGTTTGGCTTTGTGCTTCTATACTAATGGTCAAGTGCGCTTGCGGTATTTACTGGAGGAAGTTTTATGGGAGCAGGTCATGCGTCGAAAATGTCTCGTAAGCCCAGCTCTCCAGCGAGTGGGGTTAATAAGTTGCCGAAGAAGCAGGGGAATGACAAGTTTTTACCCAAACCGACGGTTACTGGAGCGATGGGAGGAGCAATAAAGGCAATTGGGAAATCTGGTAATCAGAATCATAGTTCAGAGCAGAAACAAGCTGGTAATAAGTTTGGTGAGCTTCTTATTCTTAGCGATAGACAGATGGCGTGGCTTGCAGGACAATTGGCTCTTGTTTCAGCTAGACGATATCCAGAAGGTTCTAAAGAATATCGTGCTGTTTTGAGTCAGGGTACGATTGCAATTCTCATTCTATTGAATGAGTGCAGAAATTATGGGGTTTTTGATTTAGCTCAAATCGCATGCTTGCTAGGTTCTGTTGAAATAGAAAGTCAAATGGGGGTAGTTATGTATGAGGACTGGCCCGGTGTCTATGAGTACGCTGAGGCTAACTATGACGGAGGATATGAATTTCGAGGGCGTGGTTATGCACAGCTAACTGGTAAAGCTAATTATCAAAGGATTGGTAATATTGTTGAACCAGGGAGGGGAGATGAACTTTTAAGAAACCCGAATATAGCAGCGGAAGATAAGGCTCTTGCTGGTAAGATAGCCGTTCTGGGAATGAGGGATGGCCTTTTTACACAAAGTGGAAGAGGGCTTAATTCTTATGTCAATGAAGATATGACTGCTCAGCAGCGAAGAGCTGGATTTGCCAACGCAAGAGAAATATTGAATCCTGGAGAAGAACACAAGAAAGAGGAGCTGGCTAATCGTTCTGAAGCATTTTTGCAAGCACTAAAATATCTCCTTCCTAGAGTCCCATGGTAGTAGAACAGCAACCTTTTGATTGTACTCTTTGTGAGAGTATTTAATTGTGTTAAAAGTGGACTTTTTTCGCAGGCTTATTAAAATAAGCACATCCAAGAAGAGACACTGGCTGTATATGTGCCTCTCATTGTGTATTTTTAGTGTAGACCCAACAGGTAGGTCAGATAATTCTCCCACTAGAAGCTCCTCTCCGGAAGCTATTTCTAGCTTTGAAGACTGGTGTGAAGCAAGTCCCACTCTATCAGATGAAATCCGTAGAACAGTAGATGCACTCATGGTTGTAGCTAGTGTACAGAGAAGTGAAGGTGGAATTATTGAAAGTTGTAGTGAAGCAGATCTAATTTTAAGCAAGACTGAAGATATTACAATGATTGGCTCAGGCATTAAAGATTTGAGACCATTAGAGAGTTTCACACAACTGAGAAGACTTGATCTTAAAGACAATCAGATCACAGATATCTCTTTTCTATCCAACCTTGTTAATCTGTCTATTCTCAATCTAGAAGGCAATCAGATTACAGACATTGGGGCAATTCAATATTTGGAAAATTTAACCGTTCTAAATCTTAACGGAAATCCAATACTCAACTTGGAAGCAATCAAAGATTTAACTAAACTTGGTCATTTAGAAGCTCTTGGAATACCTGTTGATCACAATAAATTATATGTTTTTGAGAAATTAAGAGATCTCTATGTCCTGAAGTTATCTGAAACTCAAATTGAGGAAATAGATTTTCTATCAAATCATCCGAACTTGAATACTTTATTTATTCGGGATAGTAGTGTCAAGGATATCTCGATAGTTGCTTACTTGAGTGATCTGAAGGTTGTTGATTTCTCTGGTAATCCAATTCAAGATATAACTCCTTTGCTAAATCTGAGCATACAAGACCTTTCTTTGGCAAGAAATAAAGTCAGAATACTTCCAGCTTCAGCTAGTAGCATGAAAATAAATAATTCTCTTCGATCACTTGATATTAACGACAACAATATTGAAGATATCTCCTTACTGATCAATTCCAAAAAACTCGTTTACCTCAATCTTTGTAACAACAATTTGTCTAGCATTTCAGAAGTTAGCGCTCTTGAGAAACTAACACATATATCTCTCTGTAGTAACCGAATTAGTGATATTTCGCCAATAAGCGAACTCAAGAAACTTCAGATAATCAACTTGGATTACAACCCAATTCAAGACCTATCGCCCTTGTCCAGGCTAGAGAATCTCACTCACTTAAGTTTAAAATCTGTGGGTATTGAGAGCATAGAGTCACTAGGGAAGCTTGCCCGGTACAAAGAATCACATGGATTTAGAACCACATTTCATCATCTCGACTTGAGTGATAACCAGGTCTCAGACCTTACACCACTTGAGTATTTTGACCGTATCGAAACCTTAAATATTAGCTATAACTTGATCCGAGATATTACTCCCCTAGCTAATTTGAATATCTCAGATCTCAACTTATCAACCAATCAAATTACAGACCTTGAGGCACTACGAAGTTTGAATATTGAATTCACACTTGATCTTCGGAATAATCCTATCGATCTGGAAAATTGCCCTATTTCTTCCCCAAATCCAGAAGAGACTGGTTTCAAGTGCTACTTTGACTAAAAATACCCCTCAGGATATCGTAATCGTTGGCTCCAAATATAATTCCTGACGCTCCCGATGCAACAAACTCTCCGCCCCATCCACTTGAACTGTAAAGTGGGCAAAATTAGCGGTCCCAAAATCAACTTTAGAGTTTTTCAATGTTTGCCTACCCTACTGCTATTCAGTTCACCTTGAGAGGAATCCCAATGATAAATTGGGTTCCCTCGCCAGGCTGAGAGTGACAAACTAGAGTGCCGCCATGCTGCTCGACTACAATTGAATAACTAATCGATAAACCCAGACCCGTTCCTTGACCTACAGCCTTCGTGGTAAAAAACGGATCAAAAATTTTCTGCCGGATATCTTCAGGAATTCCTGGCCCATTATCGGTAATAGCAATGATCGCCTGCTCATTGTCCAATCGGGTTTGAATCTGAACCGTGGGTTGGGGATTTCTGCCTGAAATTACATCTTCTTCGAGTACGTCAATGGCGTTGACCATTAAATTAAAAATAGCTTGATTGAGTTGACCGGGATAACAGTTAATGGGGGTGGAGCAGTGATACGCCTTGCTGAGCTGGATTTTGGGGCGATTGCCTTGCGCTTTGAGACGACTTTCGAGAATCAACAAAGTGCTCTCAATACCCTCATGAAGATCAACTTCTTTATACTCTGATTCATCCAAGCGAGAAAAACTGCGTAAACTTCTGACAATCTCACGAATCCGATAGGTGCCATCTTGTATGGACGCCAAAATTTTTGGCAAATCATCTCGTAGGAATCCGAGATCAATCTCTTCCTGAATTATTTTAACGGTCGCTAGGGGAGTCGGATAGGTCTGCTCATAGGCATCAATGAGCTGGATCAGGCTTTGTGTATAGTCATTCAGATGTTGGAGATTGCCAAAAATAAAATTGGTCGGATTATTGATTTCATGGGCAATTCCCGCAACCATCTGACCCAAACTGGACATTTTCTCCGTTTGGATAAGCTGAGTCTGGGTCTTCTGGAGTTGTAGCAATGTTGCTTTGAGACTTTCTTTTTGTTGTTCCAGCTCACTCGTTCGAACTTGAACTTCAGTTGCCAGCGCTTGATTATAGTTTTTCAGGATCTTTTGCTGGACATTCCGTCTACGCAGAATTTCGAGGAGAAGTAGGATAATGATCCCTGCTGCACCACAAGTACTAATCGTAATCCAAATCAGATCTTTGTTCTGGTCATAAAAAGAAAGCTTTTGGTTGATAAGTTGTCTGTCTTGGGGCAGTTGCTCGCTGTTAAAGTTGAAACGTTTGAGTTCTTGCTCATCAAAAATCCAGACTGTTTCAGCTTCAGTGATTTCTGGAAGTTGATCGGCTGCTTGCCCAGATAGAATTTGCTGCGCTAAATCAATAGCCTGTTGGGCATGATGCTCTGCATCCAAAATCTTGCCGCCGATCACACCCTGTCCCAAAAAAACCACGGATGCAACGTATAACGGATTGGGAAGTTGTTCTCTCAGGGCTTGGGCTGTCTCCGGGAAATTCACCAATGGCCCATCAGTTGA
Source organism: Cyanobacteria bacterium P01_G01_bin.54 (assembly GCA_039180005.1). Classification (GTDB taxonomy): domain Bacteria; phylum Cyanobacteriota; class Cyanobacteriia; order Cyanobacteriales; family Spirulinaceae; genus SIO3F2. The sequence goes on from JBCDEB010000039.1 coordinate 32,179, forward strand.
GCCTTGACGGAGTTGACCCAGGACTAAAATCGGTATTTTAGGGGAATATTGGGCAAACTTAGCTTTGATTTTTTCAGGCGTAATATCATTAATGATGATGATCTCGTTCGGAGCGTCGGGATGCTGGCGCAAGTCTTCAATCCCACCGAGATTGCCTTGGCCAGTTTCAGTTGAGTCATTGAGAACGAGCAGCCGATTTTGCCCCGTTTGCTGCAGCGCACCCACTGCTGTTTCGGCGGTACTATGTCGTTCGAAGACACCCGTCATATTGGGAATCTCCAACAATGCTGGATCAACTTTATTGATGCCCATAAAAACAATCGGCAGCTCAGGGAAAAACGTCGATCGCCGCTCCAGAATAAACTTTAATCCGGGATCATCGGAAACAATTAGCAAATCCGGTGGATTGTTCTGGTATTTTTGACGTAATTGTGTTAAAAATGCTTCGCCATGGGGGAGGTTTGGGTAACGTTTCGCATCCAAAAATTCATGAAAGAGGTCTACCGCTCCAGTCTGTTGGTCTTGCTGGAATGCCGTGTCAATGCCTGTTCTCAGCCCCTGCGTCCAAGGCAGTTCATCATGGTAGGAATGGATCACGAGAACTCGCTTTTTGGCCTCAGCGATTGCTGTACTGAGGTTCCAGGTACAGCTAAAAACGACCAGTCCCAACAACAACTGCCCAGAGCCTTTACGGTTGAAGCGTGGGGACCATCGCTTAGACATGCCCTGCTTAGTCCTGGCTCTCGAGAAAGAGCTTATAGGCCACCCAGCTCACCGCTAACACGAGTACGACACTGGCCAGCCAAGCAGCGATCCGGATCGCCACCAAAACACCGAGCACAACCACAATGAATTTGAGCCAGTTAGGCAGTCGCTGATACCAGGGCGGCTTGGGTTGGGGGCGGCTTTCTTCCTGGTGCTTGCGGGTGGGTGTCACGGGCGTTGGCTCTAGCTCGGCTTCGAGCTCCCGTAGCCGAATCTGCAGTTCCCGTTCCTTGAGGGCTTCTTCCCGACGACGGAGTTCTTCTTCTTTAGGGGAATGGTGTGAGTTCATGGTTGCCAGAAAAGCCATAATCTCTTTTTAGGATAGGGCAAGGATTGGGGGAGGGAGCGATCGCAATTGTGCAGACTTAATAATACTTATGAATCGTATGGGCGATCGACGGAGTCACCATGACTCGATTCAACGCCCTCAGCTAATGTCACATTGCATAGGAGTGGGCAAGGGGCTCCGAGCGTTCGCTTACGTAGACTAGCGGTCACGCCAAAAGTGCCTTCACAACTTTTTCACATTTTTTTGTTTCGATCATAGTAATTCCTATTCTGGTTGATTTCAACAAAGAGAGCAGCAAAGCAGAGGGTGAGATGCCAACTGAGGTATGGAGGCAGATTTGGGGAGGGGCGATCCACTTGCTGAATTTTTGGATCGGTTTGCAATGCTGTAACTATCTGCTTCGAGGATTTCCATTAAAGATACTTGATTTAACGAGAAATAGCGACTTTTGAAATTCCTCTGCCATGCCACTCAAATTGTGCTGATACTCATTAACAAGCAGCGTAATTAGTATGATTCGATGACAAATTATCGTCATTCTATTGACTCGGAACTTGATCTTTTTTGGAAAATGACAACAAAACACTTCAAGCAAAAAAAAATCAAAGATAGTTTAATTAACATGGTTGCAGGGGTGGGTGCTCTAGCACTGATTGGGTGTTCGACTCCCGCTTCTGACAACTCGAATCTTGAGACTCCGACTAGCACAATTACCATTGGTGGCTCTTCGGAGGTCTATGAAGTGCTGGAGATCCTCACGGAGGCCTATGAGCTGGAGAGGGAAGGGGTGGAGTTTGAGTTTTTGCCTCCGAGCCAAACCAGTGCGGGGATCATTGGGATCGAAAGTGAAACGATAGATATTGGTGGCGTTAGCCGAGCAGTGACGCCCAAGGAAGCGGGTGATGCTTTGCGTTACCTGCCGCTCGTTGAGACCCCCTTGGTGCTGGCTATACATGAAACAGTGACGGGCATTACAGACATTACCACTGACCAAATCCAGGCAATCTATAGCGGGGAAATTACTAATTGGCAGGAACTGGGTGGGCCCGATGCAGCGATCGCCCTCTTTGACTTTGTTGAAGACGAAAATGAAAAAAAAGTACTGCGAGCAGCGTATCTTGGTGCAGAGCTTGAAGTAACCGATGCCGCCATTGTCTTTGCTGAGGATGATGAGCTAATGGACGTTGCCACCTCAACCGAATTTAGCCTTGCGGCTTTGCCTTTTGAAGAAGAGCTCGAAGACCTGCCCATTACGATTTTGACGATTGATGGGATTGAGCCGAGCCCGGACAATCTCCGCTCTGGAGCCTACAAAATGGTTCTGCCCTTGGGGGTTGTTCTCGCCCAGGAACCCTCCGCCGCAACGCAGCAATTCATTGAATTTACTCAGAGTGAGGAGGGACAAGCGGCGTTACGTGCCGCTGAATATACGGTCATTCAACCATAACTTAAGTGAAATCACCCAATTTTCTGGGTTTGTGGCTATAATTGTGTTCCGTGATATCACAGTTTGACCATCACATTGCTGAATTTGCTGACTGAGCCGTTCCGATGCAGAGAAAGTACCGACTCGCCCACTATCACCAACTCCCACTTGCCTTCAAACTCAGCCTTCCTTTTATTGTTGTGTTTACTGTCTTGTGGGTGATTGGCTCGGTGTTGGTGGGTCAGTACTTTGCGAATAAACTGGAGAAGCAACAGCAACAAGCGGCGGCCGAGCTGGCTACGTTGCTCCAGCGAGAAGTGCGGCTTAAGCAGCAGGGGCTGCAACAGAGTGCACGTCTAGTCGCAAATAACCAAAAAATCATCAATGCGCTCGTTCAAGAAAATTCAATCGGCTTACGTCAAGAAATTTTACCCATCCGGGCGATTTTGGATGCGGATCAAATGACCGTTATCAACACTAAACGGCAGGCGCTCCTCGACTCTCACTCCCATAACCTTAAATTAGGTCAAATTGACGATCGGGTTGTCCGAGAGCTGTTGGTCAAGGGGGTTGATCTCGCCACCATTGTTTCTTCCAAGAATTCTGGCCCACCGGTGTTGCTTGGCACTGCGCCGCTCAAAGATACCCAAGCGATTGTGGGGGGGTTGATTTTAGGTGAGGTACTCAGTGATACGCTACTGATGCAAATTACGGAATCAATTGGTGGCCAGGTTCTTGTTCTTTCAGACCAAGGCGTTGTTGCCTCAACATTCCCTACGGATTTGGCACGCGAAGTTATCACAGAGCTCAAGCAACACAACACCCTTAATATCACCATTGCCGATGAGCCCTTCACTGTCCAGTCCATTCAGCTCAACGGACTCAAGCAGCAAAGCTTTGATCTGATTTTTTTAATTTCTCGGCAATCATTAGTCCAAGCAAAATCGACCCTTTGGTTGGTTACTCTCGGCATCGGTTTGTTTGGCTCAGTATTGATTATTGGCCTGGGGATCTGGCTAGCCAAGCGGGTGACTCAGCCCATCCAGCAGGTAACAGATATTGCCCAGCAAGTGGTCAATGAACAGGATTTCAGTCTGCGAGCAACCGTGGCCAGTCAGGATGAAGCGGGCAAACTCGCTCAAGCTTTGAACCAGCTCATTCGTTGGAGTGGGCAATATACTGAAAGCCTAGAACTCACGACCCAGACGCTAGAGACTCGTGTAGAAGAACGGACGAAGGAGGTATCCGAGGCATTGCAAAATCTCAAAGCGACTCAATCCCAACTGATCCAAACAGAGAAAATGTCGAGTCTGGGTGAAATGGTGGCGGGGATTGCCCATGAGATCAACAACCCGCTGAGTTTTATTCAAGGGAATCTTAACCCACTAAAGCAATATTTTGAAGATTTATCAGACTTGATCGCCATCTATCAAGTCGAATATCCTGAACCCACTGATGCTGTACTCGATAAACAAGAAGAAATTGAGTTGGAGTTTTTAACGGATGACTTAAATAAATTGCTTCAATCTATGGAAGTGGGAACGAAGCGAGTGCGTGATATTGTTGTTTCCTTGCGCAACTATTCTCGTTTAGATGAAGCCGTCATCAAAGACTCGAATATTCAAGAAGGTCTGGATAATACGCTCTTGATTTTGAATCATCGACTACGACACAACATCGAAGTCATTAAAAAATATTATCCTTTACCGCTAATTCGTTTCTCACCGGCACAAATCAACCAGGTATTCACGAATATCATCGTTAATGCCATTGATGCCATGGAGAATGACACAATTGATGCCAAACGTTTGGTTATTACAACATCAGTCACGAAAACAGGTGATGCTAGAATTAGCATTCAGGATAATGGCCCTGGGATGACGTCTGAGGTTCAAGCTAAGATTTTTGATCCCTTTTTCACAACGAAACCAGTGGGTAAGGGGACAGGTTTGGGTCTCGGAATTTGTTTTAAAATCATTGAACAGCATCAAGGCAGCTTAGACGTTTTATCGGAAGTGGGTCAGGGAACAGAGTTTATTATTCAGTTACCCCAAAATGCAGACTTGCTGAAGGACGCTGCTGCTCAGCTTTCCTCATGATGCAGGAGTAGTCAGGCTGTCTGACCCCCCCCGAACTTTGAGCCTTTAACTCTAAACCTTGAACCCTGAACCCTGAACGCCGAAAACTACCCCCCACTGACCGGCGGAATCAACACCAGTTCATCCTCTGGTTGTAACACCGTCTCAGATGCGACAAACTCATAATTCACCCCAAAGCGAGTCACCTCGCGCCACTCGGCGAGTTCTGGATGTTCATCAATGAGGCGATCGCGCACTTGGGCAACCGTGGTTCCCATCGGGAGTTCCAGATGTAATTCTGGCTGCTGATAGGCCTCTTGGTAGGCGGCAAAGAGTTTGACCGTAATGGTTAACATGAGGGAATTTGGCAGGGAGAAGGGAAATAAACACGCTGAAGTGAACTCAACGGCTCTGGGGATGGGGTGAGCTGATGGGGCAAAGCGTTTGCGATCGCCGCTCAACAACAGTACAACGTAAAGTATAGAGAATGTGTATTTTGTGGTAGCTGACCCATGACCCGATCGATTCCTTTTGTTGATTTGTCTGTCCAACACGCCATGATTCAAGCGGAGTTAGAGGCGGTTCTTTTAGCGACGGTGCGCCAGGGGCAGTTTATTTTGGGTGAGGCGCTGGCGCAGTTGGAAACCGACTTTGCCCTCGCCACCGGGGTACAGTATGGCGTTGGCGTGGGGACGGGAACGGATGCGATCGCCCTGGGGCTACAGGCCTGTGGCATTGGCAAGGGCGATGAGGTGCTGGTGCCGGCCAATACGTTTATTGCCACGGTGATTGGGGTATTGCAAGCGGGGGCTCGTCCCCGACTGGTGGACTGCTGCCTGGATACAGCGTTGATTGATCTCGATGCCGCAGCCCAAGCGCTCACCCCCCGTACCAAAGCCATCATTCCAGTCCATCTCTACGGGCAGATGGTGTCCCCCACGGCACTGCAAGCCTTTGCCCAAGTCCATGATGTGCTGATCTTTGAAGACAGTGCCCAGGCGCACCTGGCCGAGCGTGAGGGCTATACTGCAGGCATGGTGGGGCAGGCAGCGGCCTATAGTTTTTATCCGAGCAAGAACCTGGGGGCCTTTGGGGATGGCGGCATGCTGCTGACCCCAACGGAGGCGATCGCGGGGCGAGTACGTTGCTATCGCAACTATGGGGCAGCGCAAAAGTACATCCACACCGAGCCGGGGCGCAACAGTCGTTTAGATAATTTGCAAGCGGCGATTTTAAATGTAAAACTGCCCCATCTCAAAACCTGGAACCAGCAGCGTAACCTAGCCGCCCAGCAATACGACCAAGCCCTTGTTGCCCTCGGCGATCGCGGCATTACGCCCCTCAAAAACGAAAGTGGCCGAGGCCATGTCTATCATCTCTACGTGATTCGAGTGAGTGAGCCCGCTCCCCTCAGCCGTGACCAACTGCGGGCTGGGCTAGGCGACCGGGGCATTCAAACCGGCATTCATTATCCGATTCCCTGCCATCTCCAGCCCGCCTACAAGTTCCTGGACTACCAAACGGGTGACTTTCCCCATGCCGAGCAGCTCTGCCAAGAGATTCTTTCCCTACCGATGTTTCCAGGGCTCTCTACAGAACAGATTGAGCGGGTTGTTGAGGCAATTGAGGCGTTACAACGATAAAACCTTCTAATTTGGGGTTACAGCAAGATATTGGGCAACAATCCGTTTGAGGAGTTTAAAGATTAACTCTGCCTCTAGTTTTTCCACATATTCATGGGACGATTCGACGTTTAAACATGGTCGGTCTGTTTCCAGATCGCTAACCTGTACCCGCAGGAATTTCCAGGTGTCGCCAATGGTATAGCAGCCGTAAATCTCTTGAGTGGGTTGCTGATTATTTTGCCAATTTTGATAGGCAGCGGCGAGCAGTTGACCGTAAAGCTGAAACACTGGATTTTCGGCTTCGATTCCCTTTTTGGCTTCAATAATTACCAAATAGGGCGATTCAATCCGTCCAGCGATGCTTTTACCAAGTACGCCATCGACAACACCCGAGAGCTTAAAGTTCGGATAATCCGCTTGCAAATTCACCTCAACCCAAGCCGCAATTTCACCTTGCTCCGCTAGGGGCTGTCGTCAGTTAGACTTCAAACTCTAGGTATGACTGACTTACAGCCCCTTTTTCTGTGGTTTGGGTCGGGCGCTCTATCGCTTGTCCCGTAAGGCTTCTGGCTCTAACTGACGACACGCCCTAGTAACAACAGGGGATAAATGGCCCGTGACCAGATTGTTGCCTCATTCATCAAGGCTGTATCGTGATTGATGAGATGAGAGCAAATCTCTTGAATTTGGTTGATCTCGCGGGGGGTCAGCGCCACTGCTTCGACTTGCGTCCAAGGATAGGGGGCGATCGCCTTTTCCTGGAGGTGAATCAGGGGTTTTAATTGGGCGAGGGTGAGCTGAGAGAAGTGAAGCTGTGGGATTGAGCTCATGATGATTGGCGTGTCAGCAAAACTATTCCTTTATTGTAAGAATGGATGGCTGTTCTCAGACTGTTCTACTGGGGCGATCGCCATCGGCCTGATCGTCAGGAGATTGCTCTAGCAGGGGAAGAACTGACAGATGTCACCCCCAGACCCCCATTACTTTCAATTAGGATCAGGTTAGGACTCTTGAGGAATCGCCCGTCATGGAAACGCTCAAACTCTCCACCCTGACCAAAGCCAATCTCCAGCGTGTTGTTACCTTAACGGAATGCGGTATTGAGGACTATGCCTGGTCAACGCCAGATGAGGTTGACCTGAGCGAGAGTGAACAGATGCAGCTCCAGACCCTCAACCAGCACCTACGTAATGTCCCGGTTCATCTGATGAACGAAGCGACGATTTGGTCGCGGGCGATTTATCCCTTGTTATTGTTGGCCGAGCAGCCCAAAATCCAGGTCTGGGCTGAGGTTCCCCTCTCAGCAGACTATAACCAGTTTCGTTTGGAGGGCATTGTGGATGGTGTGATGGGTCGCTGTGTAGCAGAGACGATCGAAGCACCCTATCTGGTGGTGGTGGAAGCGAAGCGAGGGCTGGAGGGTCAGAACCCCTTGGCTCAGCTCTATGGCCAACTACTAGCCGCAGCCCGTCTGAATTGGCAAAATAATCAGCAACCCACTCAGGAGATCTATGGCTGCTATACCATTGCCGATGTCTGGACATTTGTGCGGGGTCAGGTTGCAAACATCGAGAACGATTCTCCCCACCTAAGAGTTGAATCCTCACGGGAATATGCGATGAAATGGGAAGCCAAGACGATCGCTCGGCTGCTCAAGCAAATTGTGGCGCGATCGGCCGCGAAGCATGAGGCGGCGTTGGCCTCGGCCTAAGCTGCCAAGATCTGCTCATCCAGACTAAAATCCACCTCGGCCTTGTCCCGACCCGACTTGAGATAATCATTCTCAAACGAATCCTTAAGCCCCTGAACCAGATCGAACTTCGGTGTCCAATCCAAGTCGGCTTGAGCCTTTTGAATATCGGTGAAGAAATGCTGCATCCGTAAGGGGAAGGCCTTGCGCTTGCCAAAGTCGAAGGCCTTGGGGTCAAAGTGGACGAGCTTGAGGTTGCTGGGGTCTTTCCCTGCCGCCTCGGCACAGGCTCGCGCTAGACCGTTGAAGGTGACGTAGCGATCGCCACTGATATTGTAGACCTCACCCTTGGCCGTTTCGTTACCCAAAATCTTGACCATGGCCGTGGCCAAATCCTGTACATGACCCAGTTGCGTGATCATCATGCCATTACCGGGAATCGGCAGGGGGCGATCGCGCACAATCCGGTCAAAGAACCAGGCTTCCACATCGTTATAGTTACCCGGACCATAGATATAAACGGGACGCACCGACGTCCAGGGCAAGCCCGCAGCCGCAAGATAGGCTTCAGTGGCGAATTTGCCCTTGTGGCGGCTCTGGGGGTCGAGGGCATCGTCCTCGTGGTGGGGCAGTTGATCCGACTTGAGATACACCCCGGCGGAGCTGACATAGACGAAATGCTGAATTTGGCCGTTAAACAAGTCAGCAAGGGGTTGAGTATCGCTCTGCTCGCGGCCGCTGTTATCAAAGACGGCGTCAAATTTTTGGTTCTGGAGCTTGGCGACAAGATCATCGGTATCTTTGCGATCGCCGTGGAGCTGGGCAACGCCCTCAACGGGCACGGGTCGATTGCCCCGGTTGAACAGCACCACCTCATGACCGAGGTTGATCAGTTGTTGAGTCAGGGCAACCCCGATAAAGCGAGTCCCCCCCATCACTAAAATCCGCATAATAAAACTTACTTCAATGGCTGCTGAAGATGAGCGATCGCATTGTACCGCTCTGACGTCCCCCTCACGTGACCAGCGGGGTCAGTGCCGTGGCGCAAATCGGCAGCGTAATGCGAAATTCAGTACCTTGACCCAGCTCAGAAACTACCTCAATTCGTCCTTGATGCTTCTCAATAATTCGATAGGAAATCGAGAGTCCTAAACCCGTGCCTTGGCCAATTGGTTTGGTGGTAAAAAAGGGATTAAAGATTTTGGCTTTAACCTCAGAATGTATGCCGGGTCCATTATCTTTAATCCGGACTTGGATATGATTATTGTTAATTGAAGTGGTGCTAATAGTAATTTGTCGAGGCTGCATCTCAATTGTCATCAGCGCATCGATTGCATTACTAACTAGGTTCAAAAAGACCTGATTGAGTTGAGAGGGATAACAATAAATCAAAGGAATTTCACCATAGTCCTTGATGATTTCAACCCCTTGCTTGATTTTGCTACCTAAAATAACTAAGGTGCTGTCTAAGCCCTCATGCAGATCCACGTCTTTGACTTCCGCTTCATCGAGACGCGAAAAATTCCGTAAGGATTTAACAATTTCATCGATCCGTTGCGTGCCCGTCATCATCGATTCAAAGAGACTGGGGAAGTCTTCCTTGAGATAGTCAATATCGGCGTCCTCATAATAGTCAGCAATAATAGGAGTGGGCTGGGGATATTGTTGTTCGTAGAGCTCAATGAGCTGTAAGAGCTCCTGAAGATAGTCTTGGGCATGGCTGACATTACCGTAAATGAAGCCAACGGGATTATTAATCTCATGGGCAATCCCCGCCACCATTTCACCTAGGCTCGACATTTTTTCCGTGTGAATCAACTGACCCTGAGTTTCTTGGAGGGTTTTCAGGGTGGTTTCTAACGCCTGAGTCCGTTCGATGACTCGGGCTTCAAGAGAATCCCGGGCCTCTTGTAATTGCTGCAATTGTTGGTGAACCTGTCGAATGAGCTGATTAAAAGCTTGGGCCAACACTCCTACTTCATCTTGGCTGGTCACAGGGACTTGTCGGCGATAGTCGGAGTCATCGGTGACTTGTTGGGCAATTTGGGTGACTGTTTCTAGGGGTTTCGCGATCGCCTGGGCCGTATAGAGGGACATCAGCACCGTAATTATCACAGCCGTGCTAATGCTGCTCAAAATAATCTGCGATCGTAAGCGGATCGATTGGGTCAGCCGGTGTGCGGCCTGTTCTCGCAACTCAGCAGACTCTTGACGTAGTGTTTCTAAATGTCCCGCTAAGGTTTCAAATTCAATATCGAGTTGACGCCCCTCTTGCTCTAACACAGCGGTTAAAACCTGTTCTTGAGCAGCAACGCGTCCCTCCGGATTCAGCTTAAGGGGATCGATTTGGGGCCAAAGCTGTTGAAATCGAGTAACATAATCTTCCAGGATCTCCTCATACCCTTGCACCACTTGTTCGACGGTCTCTCTAGACAGGGAATCTTCTGGTTCATAGTCAGCCCGATAGTCTTTCATAAAGCCTCGTAGATCATTGCAGAGATGTTGAATCATTTCAACTTCTAGATCAAACTGCCCAACTTCGTAGCGAAACCAAAGGGGGTTTTCAATTGCTGCAACCAATCGTTGAGGATGGGAGCGAATGCGTAGAATATGGATGTCTAACTCTTGGAGCAACACTTCTTGCTGATTGACCCAATCAAGCTGCTGTTGGGCATAGCGTTGTTGGCGATCGCCGATCCAAAGACCCAGCAGCGTCCCTGAAACCGAAATGCCAACCGCGAAAAAGATACCCAAAGCGATTTTTTTGGAGATTTTGAGTTGAGCAAAAAAACGCTGAGTCAATTTCAAAGGAGAACGACTGAACGTGCCTGAGTGGATTGAATATTGCATAGCCTTTATGGAATCTGGAGTAAAGGATTGCTCTGAATATCCAGCTCAACATGGATGGAACTTGAATCCGATCAAACCCATTTCCTTTCAAACCCTCTCTTGCAGGGTCTAGGCTGACCAGTGGGGAATGATCTCTGACACCAAATCACAAAAGTCCAGCAATAGATTAAATCTAGTCCTAAGCATCGGACTTCAACTCCGTTCAGTCCTCCCTTTCTAATCTATAGCTCTAATTAACAGAATTGATATGACATATTCTGAAAATCACATATTTCAAACTAGATAAAGTTTGGCTACCTTGATCAAATGCCCCCTCGATAATCGCTTGGACACAAAATATTGCAAAATGCTTTGTTCTATTTAGGTCGTTCTCAATACCAAATTGATTTCTTCTGTATACTTGAGAATCAAGATAAATAGATGCAATCCCAAGTTGGACAACTTACTTTAAATAACTTTCTTCACCAATTATTTTATAGCCCTCCCGAATAATTTCATAATCTTCGTCTTTAGCCGCAACCATTTCTGACTCAGCATATTTCTGGTTAGCCGGTGAGGCGAGAATCGCCTCCATAATGATCTGTTCATTCTCAACCACTCGGGTCTGAACTGCTACTAAACAGTCCGGATCAAGAGACGGGTTGGCCACAATAATATCGTTGGGCAACTGTTCTCCTTGAACTGGAATGGCAAACTCGGCTTCATCGAGTCCTTCTTCGCCGAGCACCCGCTGATAGCGAGTGCTGGCATCGGCCCAAATATCAATCTTGCCGTCAAGCAACTCCGTTAAACCGCTGTCATCACCAATGACCTTGAGCTCCACATCCGCTTTGGGGTCAATCCCTGCCTCAGTGAGAATACGCAGAACGCCCAGGTGTCCTGCGGTTGAGCCTTCTTCCCGAATGCCGAGGATCTTGCCCTTCATCTCGTCAATACTGGTGATGTCACTGCCGGCTTTAACCAACAGCACAGTGTAGTAGCCGGGGCGGGTAATGCCCACCACCGGTACGGCGTCGGCTTGGGCGTTCATTAGCACGTATTCGGAGGGTCCCGCGAGGGCCAAATCCACTTGATCAAACATCAGCGCCGGGGTTGCGGCAACATGGTTGCTGACGGGGAAGAGTTCGATCGCTCGGCCAAGCAGTTCGCTGAGTTGGTCTTGGAAGGGGCCAAACTCATCTTTGAGACGCTCCTCACCGGGAATATCGGTGACGGCAAAGCTAAGGGTGTCGGGACAAGCGGCGATCGCGCCTCCCCCCTCAGCACCAGCGGATGTTGATTCAGAAGGGGCAGGATTAGAGACGTTGCTACAAGCGGTGAGGAGTAAGAGGGCAGTTGCCCAAAGGCGATGGCGAAACATAGGCGGAGGAACAGTCTTTCAGTCTAGAGCGCTAAGTTTTGTGTACTGAGATCGTAAAATCCAGCAATGATCCTGTAAAGAGCGTCTTTTTCACTTAAACGCATGACTAGAGTCGGTGGCTGTGATCTGAGTTCTGGCTTAATAAAAGTTTCAGTCCAAGGGTCGATAGATGGAGCCAGAATGTTCTAGACTCCCTCAGAACCGAATAAGAGCCGATTTTTAGGAGTGAAAATGCTAGGTAAGTTGAGCTATTCCGTGCGATTTTTATTGTTACTCACCGTATTTATTTTGGGCTGTGCCGGGATTGTCGCTTTCGGGACTTGGGCCGTGATTGACTATGCAGCCCTAAATCAGGCGGATGCGGAGTTTATGCGTGCCATTGATGCAGGCAGTGTCCTACGGGAGCTGTTTATCGCCGAGTCACGCCAGCGCATCCATTGCATTAATCTGTTTGCTGAGGGGGTTTGGACACTGCAATCTGCGGTTTTTGCGGCGATCGGTCTGCATGGGATGTGTACGTTGGGGAGAAGATAAATCAACCCAGCCAGATAATCTTCTCTGTACACCGCTAGATTTAGCCATGTGGCGAGAATGAGGAGCTTCACAACCCTTTCACAACTTTTTCACAACTTTTTGTTAAATTTTCCTTATCATTACCCTCTCTTGTTATCTGGAGCATTTCGTATGCATGCTGCTCAAACCGCTCTGATTTTAGTGGGCTACCAAAATGACTATTTTGGCGAAACAGGACTATTGCACCAAGTGGTGGAACAATCCTCAAAGGTCAATAACGTCGTTGCCAATACTGTATTTACAGTTGCGAATCTCCCGACTGCTGTACCGATTATTTCAACCCCAATCAACTTTACTCCTAACTATGAAGAGCTAGTTGAACCGGTCGGTATTCTCAAAACAATCAAAGAAGTAGGTGCTCTGCAAGCCGGCACAGAGGGCTCAAACATGATCACCCCACTATTGCCTTTCCAAGAGAGAATCATTGAAGTTCGTGGCAAGCGAGGCTTTAACGCGTTTGCCCATACCCAGCTCAATGCGTTACTGCAACAGAACAGAATTCAACATGTGGTCATTGCCGGCACGATCACTTCGATTTGTATCGATTCCACAGGACGCTGTGCCCATGAATTGGGGTATCAGGTCGCCATTTTGTCGGATTGTACCGCTTCTCGGACGGTCTTTGAACAAGACTTCTATTGTCAACATATTTTTCCTACCTATGCTGAAGTCTTAACTCACCAAGAGTTCTTAAGTTTTTTTGCTGTGGCTGCATGACTTCCCACAAACACACTGGAGAAGAACTCCACACTCAAATTCAATATCGTTTGATAGAGGAGTTAGCCGCTTCTGAAGCACGCTATCGTCAATTGGTGGAAAATCTCAACGAAATTGTTTTTGAGATCGATCGCCAAGGTTGCTTGATTTTTTTGAATCGGGTTTGGCAGAAAACCCTTGGTTATGAAATTGGTGTCGCAAAAAAATTCGCTCTAGAAGATTTCTTTTGTCCTGAAGATCGACTAATCGGACAGATTCTTATTGAACGGATTTTGCACGAGAAAACCGCCATCAAAGAGGAATTGCGCTTTCGGCATCGAGACGGTCATATTGTCTGGTTGGAAATCTCGGCACGACCGAATGGTAAGGGGGGTGCATCCGGCGTACTCATGGATATCAGCGATCGCAAACAGGCAACGGCTCAACTCCAGTATCTGGCGTATCACGATGCTTTGACGGGTTTACCCAATCGTTTGTCTTTTGTCAAATCCTTGGAAGCCGCGATTGTGAAAGTACAAAACAACACGAATTCTCACTTTGCGGTTCTCTTTTTAGATTTAGATGGGTTTAAACTGGTTAATGATAGCCTAGGACATTTGGCTGGCGATCGACTATTGATTGCCGTTGCTCAACGCTTACAGCGCTGTTTGCTCAACCAAGGAATCGTCTCGCGATTTGGGGGAGATGAGTTCAATATTCTGCTTGAGGAGATCAACCACAAAGATGAAGCTATTCACTACGCCAACCACATTCGCAAAATCCTGAATCAACCCTTCGATCTTGAAGGGTATCGAATGTGTGTTAGCACAAGTATTGGTATTGTCATCAGTCCTTTTAACTCAATACAGCCCGATCGCCTCTTGCAAGACGCTGATATTGCTCTGTATCAAGCAAAATTAAGCGGCAAAGCAACCTATGCAATCTTTGATCGCAAAATGCGAGAACAAGCAGTTGAGCGACTGCAGCTAGAAATCGATTTACGACAAGGGCTAGAACGACAAGAATTTGAAGTTTATTATCAACCGATCGTTAGAACCGATGCTCGAACAGGAATTAATCGCTTGAAAGGATTCGAGGCTTTAGTCCGCTGGCATCATCCTCAACGCGGCTGTGTTTTACCCAGTTGCTTTATTCCGATGGCTGAAGAAACGGGATTAATTCTTGAGTTGGGTTGGTGGGTCTTACATCAGGCTTGTGATCAGCTCGTACAATGGCAAAAAAAATGGCAGAAATCCCCCTCTCTAACCATGAATGTTAATTTATCAAGCAAGCAATTTTTACAATCGGATTTATTAGAAAACATTGATCGAATTTTACGAGAGACGAGTTTAGAGAGACAATATTTAAATCTAGAAATCACAGAGAGTACGATCATGAATAATACGGAAGCAACCCGCTCTAAGCTCAAACAATTAAAGTCTTCCGGTATTAATTTAAGCATCGATGATTTTGGCATCGGGTATTCTTCACTGAGTTATCTGCATCGCTTTCCGATCAATACCTTGAAAATCGATCGCTCTTTTGTCTGTGATCTCAATGAGAAAGGGGAAAACAGAGAAATCATTGAGACAATTATTATTTTGGCCCGTAAGCTGGGTCTAGATATCATTGCAGAAGGTGTAGAAAAACAAGTGCAACTGCAACAGCTATGTCTGCTCGGCTGCGAGCAATTCCAAGGCTATCTTTTCTCTCGACCTCTGACTGCGGAGCGGGTGGAAAGCAATGTTTTCAGCCCCCAAACACGGCGATCGCAAACAGACAACCATCAAGCGACTCAAAACCTGTCAGTGTTATTGTTTTGAGCCGGAGATTCGCTAACATGACCCATTAGACTAAAAACCTTCTCATCCCAAATCCAGGTTCTATACCCCAGAATAAAAGTGCAGGATACTAGCGAAGACTGAGCCTGTCGTTGGCGAAGCCTCCCGGAGGGATAGTCAGAGCGACCGGACTCTCCCCGCTGGGGACGCTACGCGAACGACAAGCCCAGCCCTCATCCCAGTTTTATTTGGGGTTTACCTAGCGGATTTGGTATCCCTAGGAGGACAGGACTTACGCACTTGCACCGAGCAAGCAAGACTTTCGAGATCCCCCCGGCTTCGCCTCCCCCCTTAATAAGGGCAGGGTTGTTTTATGTTTACCAGAGAAAATTCCAATCGACTGTAGGGGCATGGTTTCCGTGCCCGCGCAACCTTTAAAACCGTCCTGCCAATGTTAT
>JBCDEB010000040.1:0-47768 GCA_039180005.1 Cyanobacteria bacterium P01_G01_bin.54
CATCCCCTCTCGGGAGGGGCGGTCTCGCGTAGCGACGACCGGGGTGGGTCGGGTGCTTGATACCCCTGAAGCCCTTTTATACAGGGGGTTTCGCGCTTAAGTTCATACCAGTGGTTTCAAACCCTCCCGTGCGTTGCTCTGAAAATATGCGTCATCGCTTTGCACCGAGTCAGCGAAGCGAGCGAGATCCCCCCGGCTGCGCCGACCCCCTTGGTAAAGGGGTTCTACAATTACACTCGTCTCAAGCCAACGATCCCAGCCGCTTGCGGCGTCACCCCCCTTACCAAGGGGGGAAGGGGGGATTTCGGGTCTAGATGGATAGATTTTTGATTGTTGGGGGTGATGCGACTGATTGGTATCATTCACTGTGCTGAGGCTGCATAGAGTTGCACCCAAGCGTCAGCGGTGGGGGCATCAAAGGGTTTGGCCCAGAAATAACCCTGGCCATAGGAACAGCCGAGAGAGCAGAGAATTTCCGCTTGCTCGTCCGTTTCAACGCCTTCGGCCACCAGTTCCAAATCCAGACTTTGGGCCAGGGCTACCATGGTGCGAATGAAGGGAATACTATGGTGTTCTTGGGTTCCCAGATTTTCAATAAAGGCGCGATCGATCTTCAGGGAATCAATCGGCAGGGAATGGAGCCGACTTAAGGAGGAGTAACCCGTGCCAAAGTCATCCACACAGAGGCTAAACCCCATGGCTTTAAGCGCTTGGAGTTGGCTACGATGCACTGCATCATCTCCGAGCAGGCAGCTCTCGGTCAACTCCAATTTGAGCTGAGCCGGGGAAACGCCATAGGCTGTACAGAGCTGCTGCAAACGGGGGAGAAAGGTTTTTTCGCGAATCTGGAGCAAGGAGAGGTTGACGTTGAGCTGGATAGCATGGTCGGACCATTGCTGGAGTTGCTGACAGGCCTGCTCCAAGATCCAATCCCCAAGGACATGAATTTGTCCCGTTTCTTCGGCAATGGGAATAAAGGTACTCGGCGCGATCGCCCCTCGTTCGGGATGCTGCCAGCGGAGCAGCGCTTCAAACCCTTGGAGATCACCGGTATGTAGATCCATCAACGGTTGGTAGGCCAAATAGAGCTCTTGGCGCTCCAGGCTATCCCGCAACTCATGCTCCAGTTGCAAGCGCTGGTGGACTTGCACCTGCATCTGGGGGTCAAAGACCTGGTAGCGATATTGACAGCGACTGTTTTTGGCCCGGTACATGGCAATATCAGCATCGCGTAAAATCGCTTCGGCATTGGTATAGCGAGTTTCACCCCAGGCAATGCCAATACTGGCTTCCACAAAGACTTTGTACTGTTGGAGTTGAAACGGCACTTGGAGCTGGGTCAGGAGCTGTTTGGCGATCGCCACTGCATCCGCCTCAGCCTCAATGGGACTCAAGAGCAGGGCAAATTCATCGCCACCCAGACGGGCCAAGAGATGCCGCGAGTCCAGACTCGCGGCAAACCGTCCCGCAACGGCCTGGAGCAGTTCATCCCCCACCAAATGTCCGAGACTGTCATTGATCACCTTAAAGCGATCGAGATCGATAAAGAGCACCGCATAGGAGCTAGCCGCAGCGATCGCTTGACGCACCCGTTGCAAAAAACAGGCTCGGTTGGGCAGTTGGGTGAGATCATCATGGAGTGCACTATGGAGCAAACGCGCCTCGGCAATCTGTCGGGCCGTGACATCCTCCACTGTGCCTTCATAGTAGAGGATATCTCCTTGAGTATCGTAAACGGCCCGCATATTCTCGGAAATCCAGATCAACTCGCCATCTCGGCAGCGAACCTGGGATTCAAACTTGGTCACGATCCCCTGGGTTTGCAGCAAAGCAATCATTTGGGCGCGACGGTTGGCGTCAACGTAGAGCTGATCACCAATATCGGTTAACGCCGTGATCAGTTGGGCAGGGGAGTCATAGCCATATAGCGTCGCCAAGGCTGGATTTACACTCAAGTATTGACCCGCTGGCGTGGTTTGAAAAATCCCAATGCTCAGATGCTCAAAAATGTCCTGATACTTGGCTTGGGCCTGCTGGGTGGCCACACGAGCTTGCCGTTGTTCAATGGCAATACTCGCCAGGTGGGTCGTCACCGCGAGGAATTGTTGTTCATCCGCCATCAGTTTCCGGCTCCGACGGCTATAGAGCATCAACAAACCAATGGTTTGTCCCTGAGAGTTGACCAGTTGCTTGCCCCAAACATGGGTCAAACCCGATTGTTTGAGAATCCGATCGCCCGCCCAAACGGTTGTTTCTAGGGGGGCAAAATCACCTGCTGCGGCTTGATGGAACAAGTTAACCCAACTGAGGGACTCAAACCAAGGTGTTGTGTAAGGATTACTGAGGATTGGCGGCTCAACGCGAGTACTAATTCCCCCTTCACATAAATGATGCTGGGGATCAAGGGGATAGACAACGCTCTCAACAGCAGCAATGGTCTGGTCAATCCCCTGGAGAATTGTTTGCAGAATCATGCCTAGGTCTTGGTCTGTGGCAATCATCTCCAGAATCTGCTGCTGGAGCGTCAGCAGTTGCACAGACTTCACAGAAGCATTCATAGCGTGAGAACGCAGCGGTGGCAACGCTAGCGATGAACCAACCCGATCGCCCTGCGGCGGTGTAGAAACGTAGGGCTGATGGGTCTGGGTTGGGTTAAAAGATAGAGTATGAGTAATAAAAGATTCATCCATGGTGCGGATTTAATTCAGACGCAAGGATCTTGCAAATGCACAAGCAATCAGTGATGGGGCCAAAGTCAATCATCAAAATCAATTCGCCAGACACAAGACATGATCGGCTCCCCGCCCTGGAAAATGGGCTAAATATTTAGCGTGATCGCGGCACTCCAATCTTCTGAACGCTGCCAGAAGTAAGGTGCACCGATTCTCGCAGCATCCTCATTAACAGCACCTAAGCGCTTTAGCACAGTAGATTCTCCAGTTGAGTCACACCCTAATCGGACTCACTCACCGATGCAAACGATCGCCTATACCATAAAGGGTATGGGAATTTCAGGCTGTATATTAAGCTACGGCTGTCGGCACTTGCCTATACTAATGCAAAAAAGGCAAGAAAAAAAAGCTTAAAATGCATACTTAACGGAGGGGCGGGTCTGCCAGGCGGCACGATCAGCAATATCTCTTCACGAAGTCTCGCCTTCCCATTAAGTCTTTTTGCAAAGGGGAGAACTTCCGCAAAGCTCTAGCGTTCAATGGGAGTTAATAGAGATATATAGACCAAAAGAAACACACACTTCTACTGTGAGCATGGGCTATGAGTAAATATCGTGGACGACGACCGTCACAGCTAGCACGTCTAATCTGGAACTTCTACCGCGAGAATGCAACCGAACAAACGCGGCTAGTACCCCTCGCTAATTGTCAGGTGTTTCGGCGTTGGGGTGTGCTCCATTTTCGTTGCCCCAATGCCCAAGTTGCCAACGCGCTTCTCAATATCCGTGAGCTTATTGCCTTGCCGATTGCTAAACTCCGAATTGCCCATCAGATGAAAATTTTGATCAACCATCAGTTGATCGCCGATGTGCCGATCAAGTTTGATCAGCTCGATCAAAAAGTCGTCTAGTGCAGCGTTAACTCTAAATTATAGGTTGGTGTTGAGGTTTCGGCTCCCCTGCGACTCCGCTCAGGACAAGCGCTCAACCCAGGATGGAGTGAAATTCAACACAACCAATGCTGATACTTGGGTTAATCTGAGCTTCGGTTAAGCGAAATTATCGCACTCCTATCTCATTGCCAAACTCAATTGTCAGGTTTCAGTCCCCCGACACCTCCTGCTGAGGAAGAGATTGCCTCCTCAGCCTCCAGCAATATCGGAGACAATATGATTGATTGTCCTAAGTTTCAGGGTCTTTCGCGATGTCTGCTTATCCAAAAATCAGGTTGGGTTATACCCAATCCGAGAAGTCGAGCTACAGATGATAGCATGGGAAAACCTAATAAACACCTGATGCCATGACAGGAGTCTATCGATTAGAGATAAAAGAGAGTCTAGATGAACTCAAGAGGTTACTAAAGATTCAGACCACAGGAGCAGATAAGGAAAGAATCTAGTGTCTGTATTTAATCAAAAGTGAACAAGCCCAAACGATGGAGCAAGTCGCTGAGCTACTAGGAAGACATCGAGTGACGGTACAAAAGTGGGCAAAAAAATACCGAGAGAGTGGGATAGAAGGCTTGTTAAAGCAAAAACTTCACACAAGAAGACTAAGCCAGCTCCCTAACGGGCCAGAGAAAGCCCTAGAAGAGAGACTTCAACAAGAAGACGGCTTTAATACATATAGAGAGGTAGGAGAATGGCTAGAAGATAATCTAGGTATCACTGCGTCATATAAAACAATACATCATTGGGTGCATTATCGCTTGAAAGCATCTTCTAAAGTGGTGAGACCCCAAAGCAGTAAACAGGACAAAGACGGTCTAGATATATATAACAAAACTGCCTGAGAACCTAGCTATAGATGACTTGGGGAGTGTTCAGAAAGCTGTGTTCAATCCGGCTATAACCCCTGATTTTCCGTTCTCAGAACCGGGATTTACACAAAAATCAAAACACTTCCCGAGATGGCATCCTGTACTTAAGCTCTGCCTTTGTGAGACTGGGGAATTTGTGAGACTGTGGAAGGAGTCGTTTCTCCTATCGAGCTAGCCATGGAGCACCCTGAGATTGATCTCGCACAATATATTGACCAGGCCGTTCTCCACCCCTGGGCAACCCCACAGGATGTACAACAGGCCTGTCAGGCGGCGATTCAGTACGACTTCCCGGCGGTTTGTGTTTATCCCACTGCGGTGGCGATCGCCACCGAAGCCCTCCACAACAAGCCCAGTCAAGTCTGTGCTGTGATTGGCTTTCCGGCTGGGGCAACCACCAGCGCCACCAAATGCTACGAGGCCCAAGACGCAGCAGAGCAGGGCGCAACAGAGCTCGATGTGGTGATCAATCTTGGTTGGCTTAAAGCGGGTCAAACCGATGCCATTTACCAAGAGATTGCCCAGATCGTTGAGACCACAGGACAAACCGTTAAAACGATTCTGGAAACCACGCAGCTGACCCCGAGCGAGTTGCGTCTCGCGGCTGAGATTTGCATGGATGCGGGGGCCGCCTTTCTCAAAACCAGTACGGGCTGGTTTGGTGGTGCAACGGTGGCGGATGTGCGCCGTCTGCGTGAGTTGACCCACGGTCGCGTAGGCATTAAAGCCTCGGGCGGCATTCGTACCCCCGAGCAGGCGCTTGAACTGATTGTAGCTGGTGCAACCCGCCTCGGCACATCGCGGGGGGTAGAATTGATGACCCTACGAGCGCAGCAGGCACAACGGTAAGTCTGGATAATTGTCAGTCTAGGAATCGTAAAAAAGGGGAGCGCGATCGCGCTCCCCTAGGGGTTTTGAAGGAATTGATAAATTTCGTTCAGATATCATGACCCAGGACGGGAGGGTTTGAAACCCTCCCCTACTCTGTATTGAGATCATGCCTCAGACTTGGATTAGCTTACTGAGCGATCGCCTCTTCAGGCGTTGTCGCATCGATGCTCTCCAAACCGCTGAAACCGGAGGGAACTTCAACCGGGGTTTCTTCAGCAGCGGGTTCTTCAACAGGTGCTTCCTCAGCAGCAGGTTCAGTGCCTTCAGCGGGCGCGATCGCCTCCTCCGGCGTGGTGGCATCGGTGCTATCGAGACCTTGGAAAGCAGCCCCGTCGCTGTCGTCATCACCGTCAGCCACGTCCTCACCGTCATCGTCGCCGTCGTCGTCGCCATCAGCAACATCATCGTCACCGTCATCATCGCCATCAGCAACATCATCGTCGCCGTCGTCATCACCATCGGCAACATCATCATCACCGTCGTCATCGCCGTCGGCAACATCATCACCGCTCTCAGCCGCTTCATCGGCCTGCAGCTCAGCGTAGAGCTCCGCAGCTTCCTCATCAGAGAGGGTTTCTAGACCGACGAGACCGTAAAAGACACGACTCGCAGGACCACATTGCTTGAAGCCGCCCACGAGATCACCCCCGCGTACTGCCAAAAAGTAGCGACGACCGCGACGGTTCTTGACCCTGATTTTGATTTTGATGTCGCCCCGGCGATTCCGACGCACCCGGACTTTGTAAGTGGGCCCGTTAGTCACTTCGTAGCGGACGGTATCGCTGTCGCCACCGCCGGTGAAGATCGCCAGGGTTGCCGTATTGCCGAGCGCCTCGACATCCAGATCATCCAGAACTGCTTCAATCAGCGTCTTGACATCGCTTAAAGAAGTTGAGCTAGAAGTGGTGAAGCTCGTGGAACCATTCACCGTGAAGGTTTGGGTGTTAGAGAAGGTAACGTTCGTGGTGTTGAAGTTGAAGGCGATGTTGACGGCGGTATTGTCATCGTTCGTGTCGGAAAACGTGTCATCGACTTCGTCGTCACTGTCGGTGAAGGCACGGGAGGCAGAGCCTGTGCCCACATTTTCGTCGGAGGCGGTCAAGTTGAACACTGAGCCAAAGCTGCCGGTGCTGCTGAGCTCTAGGGTGCTGGGCAAGTCAATGATACCAGCGGTAATGTTGGAATTGAAATCACCAACATCTAGGTCACCTGCTGTCTTAGTAAAACCACTTGCAAGCGTGCCCGGATCAGCGGTGAAGAAAAGTTGAGGAATCGAGTCACCATCCACTAAGAATCCACCCGTGAAGCTGCTAGCCGCATTAACATCGAACCGACTGACTTGGTAAGCCAGGGCAGTGGTGACATTGGAGAAGGGCACGATCGCGCCGCCGCTGTCAAAACCGATGCCGCTGAGCTTACCGACTAGCAAACCTGTATCACCAGCGCTAACGACATTATCAGCAGTGCCATTAGGATTATCAACAAAGCCCCCTGCAGCGGTGGGGATAAAGTCAGGGTTGGTCAGCACGCCATTGGGGCTGACGATTTGCATGTTGGTGATGTTGATATCGAAGAGACTGATCGGGGTGTTACCAGTCGTTGCTCGGAAAAAAGCGGCTTCGCCGTCGATCACGCCACCTGTGACTTGAATTTGGGCTTGGGCTGCTGGGGCGAGCGCCAGGGCGAGGGTTGCTAAACCCGCAGAAAAGATGGTGCGTTGAGTTAATTGGGACATAGTGCTAAGAAACAAACTCCACAGAATGGTTTGAGAGGACAGAACAGCAGCAAGGAAAAATCAATCGCTTTCTGTCTTGGGGTAGATGGGGGTGAATCCCTGGAAACCCTGCCCCAGCAACCACAATGCCATTGAAAATTATATGTATTGTGGGGAGCATTACCCTCTAAGACCAGGGCGAGTTGGCGAGAGTTCCCCAAAATATGGGAAATTCCCTGGATTAAGCAAAATAGCTTAGAAGATAGGACTAACGCAAAAATGAGATCAAACCTGAGTTTTGGTTAAGCAACGCTATCGTATTCCTCGGGAGTACTAAAATCTCGATGTCAAACCCGGTTGTCAGGGGACCCGCCCCCCGAGATCTCGGGTCTAGATAAAATGTGCAGGGTTTGAATTATGTAAATCACGCCCATGATACTTAGGGTGAAGGTTGACTAGTCGGGGTTGGCTCCGTGGACTGCGTTTGGAAACCCTGCCGCAGAGCCGGTATCCCGACAATCAACGCCACGATCGCCGCAATAGCAGTCCAAATCACGCCCCATTTTTCCCAATTCACCGTTTGAGTTGGGTTGGATTGGGGAGCAGTATTGAGTTTTAAGGGCTTGAGTGGCTCGGGCACAGACTGGGCCTGCAAGCCGAGCTGTTTGAGCCAGGCTTGAACGGATTGGGGGCATTGCTCGCTTTGTAATGCTATCCCTGCCAAAATTGCCTGAGCAACGCGATCGGAAATCGTGGGATTCTTCCGTTGGGGTGGAATCAGTTTTTCGCCTCTGGCTTTGCGATCGATCGCACTGACCGGAACCTCCCCCGTCAGCAAGTCATACAATGTCGCCGCCAACCCATAAACATCCGTCGCCTGCCCCACCGTCTCTCCTAGATACAACTCCAACACCGAAAAGCCATCGGCTCGTTCAATGGTTAAGCGGGCACGGAAACCGTGCCTCTACAGTCGCCTGCTGGATGCGGTAAAACGAAGATGCAGACGGTTGGCGCTTTGATGTATCAGCTCCGATGCCTTGTCTTTGGTAAGCTTAAATTTGGCAAGCCGTTTACAGTATCTACAAGGTGTACTTAGCTCTGAACCCTGAACCCTGAACCCTTGCAATGACCACCGTCCTTGCCCTGGAAACCAGTTGTGATGAAACGGCGGTGGCGATTGTCCGCGATCGCCAGATTCTCAGTAATGTGATAGCCTCCCAGATCGAGCTGCACCGACGCTATGGTGGGGTTGTGCCGGAGCTGGCCTCTCGCCAGCACTTAGAGACGATGAATGGTTGTTTGGCCGAGGCATTGACCCAGGCTCAGTTGGGTTGGGACGCGATCGATGGCATTGCCACAACCTGTGCGCCGGGGCTTGTCGGTGCGCTCCTGGTGGGGGCAACCACGGCCAAGACCCTGGCAATGCTCCACCAGAAGCCGTTGTTGGGCATCCATCACCTGGAGGGGCATATCTATGCCACCTATCTGAGCAACCCCGAGGTGCAGCCACCCCTGCTCTGTTTACTGGTGTCGGGGGGACATACCAGCCTAATTCACGTCCAGGGCTGTGGCAATTACCAGACTCTGGGTAGCACCCGCGACGATGCGGCGGGGGAAGCCTTTGATAAGGTGGCGCGGCTGTTGGACTTGGGCTATCCGGGTGGGCCGGTGATCGATCGCCTGGCTCAGGAAGGCAATCCCCAGGCTTTTTCCCTGCCAGAAGGTCGAGTCTCGCGTCCCGAGGGCGGCTATTATCCCTATGACTCCAGTTTTAGCGGTCTCAAAACCGCCATGCTGCGCTTGGTGCAAAAGCTAGCGGCCACGGGGGAACCGCTTCCCAAGGCAGACTTGGCGGCTAGCTTTCAAGCGACGGTGGCGCGATCGCTCACCCGCAAAACCCTGGCCTGTGCCCTGGATCATGACTTGAAAACGGTGGCGATCGGCGGCGGTGTAGCGGCCAACTCAGCCCTGCGATCGCACTTGCAAGCCGCCGCCGCCGAACATCACCTAACCCTCCATTTTCCCCCCCTGACGCTCTGCACCGACAATGCTGCGATGATTGCCGCAGCAGGCGTTGAGCATTTGCAACAGGGCCATACGTCCGGGCTGGATTTGGGGGTTCAATCCCGGCTGCCGATCCAGCAGGTCATGACGCTCTATGATTAGCCTCCATGGACTGCTGGCCACCGCGATCGCCCTTGCCCTCGGCGCGATCGCCCTCCTGATGGGTCTGGTGCTGCTGGCGATCGCCCTCTACCGCAAGGCTCACTTTGGCAAACCCCTGCCTCAGCAACGACTCGTCGCGCTGTTCATGGGTGCGATGACAACGACCCTGCTCTGCGGCTTGCTGCTCGGGGGGCTACAGCTTGAGTCCGACCCCCTACCCCAATGGCTCTGTCACCGTTTTTTTGCCGCGCCCCAAGGCGTAGCCTGTAACCTGGGCAAGGGCCTCGACGAAAGCCGCTACGGGTGGACAACCGCATTTGTGGGGTTGGGCGCTGGCGTGGGTTGGCTGTGGTGGCGGGGGCGTCGATGGATTTGAAAAGCCGGTTTTATCTGGGCTGTGCCGTCTGGGCCTATGCCGACTGGGTGGGTTCGTTTTACCCCTCTCCAACTTCGTCAAGGAACTTCTTACGTTGCTATGGCGATCGTCTCAACACCGTTGAAGGCAATAGTTGCTTCTATGCCGTGCCCCCGGTCAAGACCGTGGAGCGCTGGCGAGCCCAGACCCCAGCGGGCTTTAAGTTTTGCCCCAAGTTCCCCCAAACCGTAACCCACCAAGGACTGCTACTGCCCCAACTGCCGGGGGCGCTCTCCTTCATTGAACGGATGCAGCACCTGGACAATCGCTTGGGGGTGCTCTTTTTGCAACTACCGCCGCGCTATGGCCCCGAGCAAGCCGAGGATCTCTTGGCCCTCTTAAGGGCACTACCGCGAACTCAGGTCGAAATTGCCCTCGAAGTGCGCCATCCCCATTGGTTTTACCCCCAGATGCGCCAGCAGCTCAATGCTGATCTGGCTCAGCTCGGGGTGCATCGGGTGATTTTGGATACGCGATCGATCTACAGCAGCCCCGGCGATCCCCAGGCTGCCTCTCGCAATCACAAACCCCAGTTGCCCGTTTTCCCGGATTCTTCCACCGAGACCGTGCTGATCCGCTTTATTTCCCATCCGAACCCGCAGTATCATGAGCCTTTTCTGAGTGAATGGTTGGCGCAGATCAAGGATTGGTTGGCGGGCGATCGGACAGTCTATTTCTTCGTCCATTGTCCCGCCGAAGTCCACTCACCCCAAACCGCTCGCGTGGTCTATCAACGGCTTCAGACGATGATGGCCGGACTCCCCGAACTTTTTTCGCCCCCCACACCTTCCTCGAAGCAACTGCGGTTGTTTTGAGGTGTTGAGCCCGTTAGCACAAACCCAAAACGGTAAGGTGGGCAAAATCAGCGATCTCAAAATCACACAGAACATTACCAATATTGGCCCACCCTTGTATCAAAGAAGTCAAGAGAAAGATTCTCAACTCTCTTGAACTAGCAGTACAAAGCGATTAGGAGAGTACGGATTGGCACAGTCTCTCACTCATTTAAGATTGATGACTACCACTGGGTATCCAGCTTGCGCTAACTGCTTCTGGGCCTTCCTTTCCATCCCTCCTATCGCTTTTAGTACAATTCGCTGGGTGGGTCAGTCACCCCTACCTTCTCAAGATAATCGCTACAGCTATTATCTGGTGGTTACCAGGGGATCACTGTACCGTCCAGGTCAATAAACGCTCCGTTTCGCGCTCTGGCGGTTTTCAGGTGTTGCATCATTCCGGCCACACTGTCTTTAACCGTCGTTGAAGCATTGATTCCACCCATGTCTGTTTGCACCCAGCCCGGATTCAAGATCACTGCGGCGATACCACGATCCGCCAGGTCAATCGATAGGCTCTTCACAACCTGATTAAGTGCCGACTTGGAACTGCGGTAAAAGTAAGCACCACCGCTACTGTTGTCATCAATGCTGCCCATTTTGCTGCCAATCATGACCATCAGCTTTGTTTCGCTGGCAGCGACCTGCTCAACAAAATTCTGCGCCAATATTAAGGGTGCGATCGCATTGACCTCTAGAACTTCGCGCCAGGCTGCCATGTCGAGATGACCGAAGATGGCTTTGGGGCCAGTAATCCCCGCATTGCTGAGGAGAATATCGATCTTGCGGTTCTTGAGTTGAGCGGACAATTGCGAAATCTGAGCGTGGTTCGTGACATCAAGGGCATAAATTTCCAGCGTTGGATTATCTTCTTGCAAAGCTATCAGATCGGCAGCATGGTCGGGATGCCTGCAGCAGGCGATGACTTGCCAGCCTTCGGCGATAAAGGCGCGAACGAATTGCAAACCAATGCCACGATTAGCACCAGTGATTAAAACAGCACGATTATTCATAAAGAATTACCAGTAAAAATAACTAACCTGAGTTCTGGATAAGCGAAGCGAGCGCCTTCCTCAAAGTCTTGAAATCTCGATGTCAAACCCGGTTGTCAGGAGTCCAGCCCCCCGACACCTCCCGCTGAGGGGGAGATTGCCCCCTCAGACTCCGGCAATATCGGAGCCAGTATTGTTGATTGCATTGAGTTTTATAAGTTTTCGTGCTCTTGGCTTAACCGAAACTCAGGTTAACAATGGGGACGGTGACCCGATTAGACATACGACCCGATCCCCGAATAGATTTCCAGGTCTCTATACCTGGGCAATGCCCCCGTCAACAGGAAGCTCAACGCCTGTGATATAGGAACTGTCGCTGGAGGCAAGGAATAAGGCGGCATCCGCAATTTCGCTGGCTTTGCCAAATCGCGCCAAAGGAACTTGCGATACCGTTGCCGCCCCCAACTGCTGCACCTGTTCCTCAGTTAGGCCAAGTTTTCCATAGAGCGGTGTCTCGATTGGCCCTGGGCTGATCGCATTGACCCGAATACCGCGCGGCGCTAGATCGGTCGCCCAGGTGCGGGCAAAAGAGCGCACGGCCGCCTTCGAGGCACTATAAACGCTGAAATTTTCGAATCCTTTAGTGCCGACGATCGAAGCATTCAAAATGATGGAGCCACCCTTATTCATTAAGGGCAAGGCTTTTTGGACTGTGAAGAACAGGCCTTTGACATTAATATCGAAATGGCGATCGAAGAAATTCTCTGACACGGCCTCGATGGGGGCAAATTCAGCAATGCCAGCGTTCGCGAACAGGATATCGATCCTTCCATGCTTATCCTTGATCACACGATAGAGGCGATCGAGGTCCGCTGGGTTGGAAACATCGCCTTGTACCGAGTCGCTATTACCGCCGATCTCGGCAACGGCCTGGTCGAGTGCGGCCTGATTCCGCCCAGTAATGATCACGGTTGCGCCCTGTGTGGCATATGCTTTGGCTGTCGCCAGGCCGATGCCACTATTGCCGCCAGTGACGAGTGCAATTTTATCTGGCAATTTTTGAGACATAATCGATTCTCTAAGTGATGTAAGATTATTTTTGTAGTGATCACTATAAAATAAATTTACAAGATCAGCTCTCCAGAGTCAATTATTTTTTAATGAACACTACAAAAAAGGATGTCCCAGCCCCGGGCAAGCCTAAATCTAAAGGCCGACCCCGGCACTTCGATCGTGATGAAGCCTTGAATTTGGCGCTGCAGGTCTTTTATGAAAACGGTTTCGAGGCAACCTCGATTGCCCAGTTGAGCAAGGCGATGAAAATGAAGCCCCCGAGCCTTTACAATGCGTTCGGAGATAAGGAACAGCTCTTTATCGAGGTGCTTGAGCATTACCATCAGCCATATCAGGAGAGCGTACGGCAGATCTTCTTGACAGCGGCAAACGCGCCAGAAGCCATCCGGCAACTTATGGAAAAGTCGAAAAATTTACACACAACAGACAACCCCATTGGCTGCCTGGTGGTCAACTCGACCGTCAATGTTGGCTCGGAGGATTCACCGATTGCAGAAAAAATCAAATCACTCCATGACACCACTGAACAACTGATTTATCAGCGGCTTAAGGAGGGGCAACAAAAGGGAGAAATTTCCGCGTCGGTCAAGGTGACCAAGCTGGCCCGCTACGTTTGCGGCATCCTTTTGGGGGCTGCGGCGCTTGCCCGAGGGCAGAAATCCCCCGCTGCGGTCAAGGATTTGCTGGATCAGGGATACCAGGGATTTTTAAGCCTGGCTGGGCTCACATGAGCCGTGGCACAAGAATAACGCTTCGTCCCGCGGCCCAAAATGACCGCCGGGACATTGACCTGTGGCTCGTCGCGTCTAATGTCACGGCATTCATGATGGGATCGCCGACATTCCCTGAAGTGAGGATGACTACCCCACCAACAAATTCTCCTCAGGATACTTCACCTGACTCGGGGAGGGATCGCCGATCAACGCGGCGATAAATACTAAAATGCCGACCCGGCCAATAAACATGGTCAGGATTAAGATTCCCTGACCCCAGGCTGAAAACTGTGCCGTGATGCCAGTGGAGAGCCCGACAGTAGCAAAGGCAGAAACCGCTTCAAAAAAGAGGTGCAAAAAGGGAAACTTGTGCGACTCCGTCATGGCTAAGAGCAAGGTGACGATCGCCACCGTTATCCCCGAGCCCATTAGCACCGCGATCGCCTTAAAAATGAGTGAATTGGAGAGGGCTCGGCCATACATCACCACCCGTTCCCGACCCTGGAGCGTTGAGCGGGTGCAACTGAGCAAGATGCGCAAGGTGGTGGTTTTCACCCCACCGCCTGTACCGCTGGGGCTCGCCCCAATGGCCATCAGGGCGATCGCCACCAGCAAGGCGGCATCTCCCATTTGACCAAAATCGAGGGTATTAAAGCCCGCTGTGCGGAGGGTGACTGACTGAAAGCCCGTCGTCAGCACCTGCTCTGACCAAGACAGGTCCCCCAAGGTTGCCGGATTCTGCCATTCGGTCAGGACAAAGGCAAACCAACCCAGCAACAACAGAGCCAGGGTCGTGCTCACCACCACTTTAAAGTTCAAAGAAAACCGTCGCTGTACCACCTGGCCCAGACTGCGCCCCCAGAGGAACAGCTCTAAAATGACCTCATAGCCAATACCGCCCAAGATGATTAAGCCCGAGATCACGCCATTGACCAGCCAATGGCTTTGATACGGCACTAAGCTATCGGCAAAGAGGCTAAAGCCCGCATTGTTCCAGGCACTGATGCTATGAAACGTGGCTAGCCACAGACCTTGGCCTACCCCATAATCGGCGGCG
The DNA here is from genome assembly GCA_039180005.1 of Cyanobacteria bacterium P01_G01_bin.54. Taxonomy (GTDB): domain Bacteria; phylum Cyanobacteriota; class Cyanobacteriia; order Cyanobacteriales; family Spirulinaceae; genus SIO3F2. The sequence continues at coordinate 14,349 of JBCDEB010000040.1, forward strand.
AAGGTTTGAAAGAGTCCTAAAATGCCCAATAGCTCAAAGGCCAGGGTCACAGCTAAGATCGAGCGCATCAGGTGACGGCTGCCCTGGGCAAAGGGGCGATCGAAGGAAGATTTAATTGCCACCTTTTGGCGCAGATCAAACCGCCGTCGCAGCACCAACATCAAAAAGGTGCTGGTGGTCATATAGCCGAGTCCACCGATTTGGATCAGCGCTAGGATGAAAAACTGGCCCCAGGCGGAAAAGTGGCTGCCGGTATCCACCACAATCAGGCCCGTCACACAAACGGCTGAGGTGGCAGTAAACAGCGCCACAAGGGGTGAGTGAGCGTCTCCACTCTGCAGCGAGAGCGGTAACATCAGCAAACCAGTACCTAGGAGGATCACAACCCCAAAGCCTAGGCAAATCGTCCGGGCAATGGTCATTGGGGCGGGCTGGACTGATATCTGGGCAGGTTAGGCCAGGGAGGGGCGATCGCGCGAAATGGAGACATTGATACGGTTAAGGCTCAGGCTCAACAAGCTACTCTAACTTAAATGCTGGTAGTTAGGGGAGGTAGCGATGGGTGAGGGGCTAACGTTGAGAACCACGCCGTCCTCCGAATATCATCCATAACTACGTATAGCTCAACCCATTGCCGACCCCCGAAGCGATCACACCCCCGATTCGAGCCCCATTGCCAGACGTGAGCGTATTGCAGCATCTGGGTTTAAACCAAACTGCTTGATGGGGGATTGACAAGTGCTGTGTCTGTAATATAATTGTAGTATGCGATGCTCTATTGAGAAACCGATAGACAGACCCGTGTATAAAGGTTACAATTGTTTACATTAACTCCCCTGGCGAAGTGCAGCTTTTATTACAGTTGATTAAAATTCCGACCGCTAAACTGGAGAAAACTCTGTCTGTTTCGGAATCTTCTACAGCCACACTTCTTGCAACTCACACTCCTCCTTCCATTTGACCCCATCCTTGCCGAGTTGAGCCAAGGGTTGACGCCTTGCATTGCCTAACTGTCCACCCTCAAATTTGCTGTTTGAGGATTCTTTGCGTTTTCTGCCAACACTCACCATGAAACTAGCTCAACAGTCCGCGGATACCGTCCGTACCTATCTCCGAGAAATCGGTCGTGTGCCGTTGCTAACCCATGAGGAAGAAATTGTTCTGGCCAAGCGGGTGCAGCGGGCGATCGCCCTCCATAAGCTCCACGATGAGCATGCCGCAGAAGAGGAATCCCTTTCTCTCTCCGCTTGGGCAAAGCTTGCTGAAATTTCTGAGACGGAGCTTCAACAAGCCCTCAAGGAAGGGGATGCGGCCAAGCGCAAGATGGTCGAAGCCAATCTTCGGCTCGTGGTCTCTGTGGCCAAGAAATATATCAAGCGCAACCTTGACCTGTTGGATCTGATTCAGGAGGGCACGATTGGCATGCAGCGTGGGGTGGAAAAGTTTGACCCGACCAAAGGCTATCGCTTCTCCACCTATGCCTATTGGTGGATTCGCCAGGCGATTACGCGGGCGATCGCGGAAAAGAGCCGCACCATCCGCCTGCCGATTCACATCACCGAAAAGCTCAACAAAATCAAAAAGGCCCAGCGCCAGCTCTCCCAAAAGCTGGGTCGGGCGGCCACGATCGGTGAGCTCGGTCAAGAACTCGACCTCACCCCCAAGCAAGTCCGAGACTACCTGGAAAAGTCCCGGCACCCCCTCTCACTCGATCTGCGGGTGGGTGATAACCAAGACACGGAACTCAGCGAACTGCTCGAAGATGATGGCCCCTCCCCCGAAGACTTTGCCACCCATTCCTCGCTCCAAGGCGACTTGCAAAAGCTGATGGGCGATCTTACGCCCCAGCAGCGGGAAGTGCTCACCCTCCGCTACGGTTTGATCGATGGTCAACCCCTGACCCTAGCTAAGATTGGCAACCACCTGGGTATCAGTCGCGAACGGGTACGCCAATTGGAGCGTGATGCGCTCAAGAAGCTGCGTCAGCGCAAGGCACTGATTCGGGAATATTTGGCGAGTTAGAGCGCTAGCTGCGCTGAATTCGGAATTTCGAATTCGGAATTCGGAACCCACCCCGGTTGTCGCTGCGCGAAACCTGCCCCTTCCGAGAGGGGATTTATCGATAGAAATCAAGGATCTCTCTTCCCGGTTGGGGAGGGAGATTTTTGTTTAAGTCGGTGTGTCAACCGCTGAGAGTTGTAGATGCTGGGCGATCGCCCTATCCTGAACCGGATAAACAGTTTCTTGAGGAACAATTAAATTCTGCCAATCCCGAGCTTGTACCCATTGATATTGCTGGTGCACAAATTCAGAAATATCTTCAATGCTGACGATCCATTTTTGGGCATACTTTGCCAAAATCTCACCCCGGAGCCCGAGTTGAATAGCACGACGCTCTAGCCGATTATAGAGGGGATGGCGATCGGGATCCCACTGTAAACGAACCAAAGATCGAGACAGGGTCTGTTTCCATGCGGCCGGGCTGCCATACAGCTCGGGGATGTATTTAGCATGCACGGCTGCGGCTAAAATGGTGTCAAAGGCTGCTCGTTGAATCCGTATCGCTAAGATATGTTCTTGCCCTGGTTTTGTTGCCCAGCCTGCCCGATACATCATCCATAAGAAGTTGGGTTTAATCCAACTCATGCGATTGAGCCGAAACTCGCCGCCAAAATACCCCTGTTGAACCGCAAAATTGGCGATCGCCGGTCGATAGGCCTGATAAACAACAATGGAGTTCGCATCATATTGCGCGACAATGTGCCGCCCGGTTTGGGGCAGTCGAGTGACTTGTGCTAGATAGGATGTGGTGATGAGCTGCATCGTGTCAGTATGAAAATATGGATTAACGCTTTCTGCCTTCTGCCTTCATCCCTCTGCCTTCAAATAACCTCTTCTACCACGATCGTCTTATAAAAGAATGCCCGATCTTGGGCATTTAAATGAGCTTGGAGACGGGTGAGCGATCGCAACCGTTGAACCAAAGCATCCGGGCATTGCCGGGATGCAAACAGATTCCAATAGACTAGACGGGCTTTGGGCATACTGTGGTGACACAGTTGGGTCAAGAGCTGTTGGTAAGCAGCGGGCGACATATATTCAAAAATATTGCTCAGGTTGTAGCGATCGAAACATGGCTCAGGATGCTGGCGCAAAAAATCTTCCAGGCTGCAACAATGCCAGGTCAAACAATCGAGGTTATTCTGAATGGCGGTAAAGTTCTCGGCTCGCAATGCGTAGGGCAGGGCTTGGGGATGTTGGCCGGTGACAATCCATTGCAGATAGGGGTTCTGATTTGGCGCAAGCTCGGTCAATGCAGCACGAGTACGGGCCAGCAAGGCTGTGCTAATCTCCTGCTGGGCGTAGCGCAAAAAGCTGGGGTCACGACCGAGGCGGCCCTGGAGAGCAGCGGAAAAAAAGCAGCGAAACAGGAGTTGCCAGCGCCAATTATCCCAAACCTGGTCATAAAACTGGTGGCGCTCGGCGGGCGATCGCGGCACAAAAAGCTGCTCAACCACATGGGGGGAATGGATCAGCGGCAAGATCCAACGACGAAAGAGCCGGAGGTAGTTTTCAAAACGACCCACTGCCCCAAACCCCAGAGTCAGGGCTTGGGGTTGCTGATCCCAAAACGCCTGAACCATCGGGGTGAGCTGAGGGCGACAGGCATTGTAGAGCGATTGGCGGACGTCGGGTGGGGTGGGTTGAGAGCCGAGGAGCTGTAGGAGTTGCAGATGGTTTAGAACCCGATAAGCCGCAACGCGCAGCTCTAAGCAGGCAATCTGCGCTGGGTTGAGATCCACAGCAATGACTTGCCGCAGCCCTTGGGCAACCATCGCTAGGGTATTGTCTCCGGCGGAGGCGATCGCCACACAACGATGGTGGGGAGCAAGCGCTAGCGCCTGGAGCAACACGTCCGCATCTTCCCAGCATTGGGCATAGCGCAGCTGGGAAAAGTCGGCATAGTGGGCCACTTCAGTGGTCATGGTAGGCAAGACCAGGTTTGGCTACACCCAGGACAGAACACATGGTAGGGAAGGGTTGCCAACCATCCGTGTGAACTTAACGTTGCATTCAGCTCCTGGTAGGAATTTGAGTGGGTCGACCCACCTCCCCCCTCGGTTGAGGATATGCTCCTCCCAAGGGTCGATTTCAAGACAGAACATCCCCTCTCGGGAGGGGCAGTCGCGCGTCGCGCAGACCGGGGTAGATCGGGTGTTTGTCGCTCCTGAAGCCCTCTCATACAAGGGGGTCACTTAAGTTCAACTGAATGGTTCAGAATTGCTCATCGAGCCAATCACTTAATTCAATTTCGGTAATAAAGTCCCAAGCGGCTTCGGCCAGGGCTTCGAGGCGATCGCTGGGTAACTCTTGAATTTTGGTCTGTACAGTGGTCTCAAGCTTACCAAAACGGCGAGTGAGTAGCCGTAGGACAATGCCCTGTTGTCCCAGATAGACCCCTTCATTGCGACCCTGCTGGAGTCCCTTTTGCTGCCCCTGTTTGATCCCTTCCTGGAAGCCCTCTTGTCGCCCCTGTTCAATGCCTTCCTGGACGCCCGCTTCACGGCCCTGCTGCATCCCTTCTTGAATGCCTTGCATCTTACCCGCTTGAATGCCCTGTTGTAGGCCTTCTTCCCGACCAAAGGAAAGGGATTGACGTTGATCCGCAATAAAGAAGAGTTGCTGCTGCAAAATATCAAACTCCTCACGGTTGAGGCGCTCTTCCCGAGCATGCTCAGCCGCTTGCTGGATCTCGGGAAATTGCATCAGGGGAGCGGGCAACGCTTCGAGCTGATGGGCCTGCTTGATGAAATACAGCCAACAGTCTGCCAGACTCTCTAGTTGTTCGGGCTGTTTTTGAAACTTGGGCAACTCCACAAAAACCAGATCGAGTTCACTATTGGGGTAGAGAAAACCTTTATTCTGCTCTCGCAAGGCAAAATGAGAAACGTAATGGCTTTGGCCGGCAAACATCTCAAAGTCGGTGAAACTGACGGTCAGTAGGGGCTGAATCTGTCGCTGGGCAGCCGTGCGGGAGAGTTGCAGACTGTAGCTTTTGGTGGCATTGAAGAACACCCGCTTGCCCAAGGTGGGCAGGCTCAGGAGTTGTAGCTCAATCAGGGAGTTTTGCTGATTGGCTCGTTGCACCTGAAGCGTGAGGGGAACCTGTTGGGGCCCGGAGCTCTGGGCAGCTTGAAAGTGAATAGACTGGATCTCATCCGCCCCATTGTAGAGCAGGGCATTCAGCAGACTTTTGAGGAGGGGTTCACTCTCAGTTGAGCCAAAAACACGCTTAAAGGCAAAGTCAGTTCTCAGGTCGATGAGGGCCATAGGAGCTACGCTGGGGTGGGGGTGGATAGGGCAGAACGTACTCTGCGCCACACTTTATCATATTGCTCCCGAGTTGCGCTGGGCAGGGGTTCAAGAAACTCACTGCGGGTTAAGATCTCCTCACCTTTAGCCAGTAGTGGATTTTGACTCTCACGGCTAGTGTCCTGTTCTGCCGTGAGATCCAGCAGGGGGGAAATGCCATCGGTAAAGCGAGAGATACTCTGGGCGGCCCGGGGTTGCCAGCAGAAATCAATCCATTGGTTGGCGAGGGTCGAGGGGGCGATCGCCGCCGGTTGCACCCAAAGATCGGTCCAGAGCGCTGTACCGGACTGGGGCATCACCGCTCGCAACTCCGCATAGTTGCGCAGCGCTGGCAGAATATCGCTCGACCAGCCCACCGCGATCCAGGTGTCCTTGAGCAGCAGGGGCTGGAGATAATAGTCGGAATTGTAGGAGCGAACATTCTCCTGGAGGGCCAACAGCCGTGCTTCCAGTTCGGGAACTGAATCGAGATCCGGGGTGTTGTAGGACTGACCCAGGGTTTTCAGCGTTAACCCGACCACCTCCCGGGGCTGATCTACCAGCGCTAGACGACCCCGAAATTCCGGTCGCCAGAGATCCGCCCAGTCTTGGGGGGGCTCCAGTCCGTTTTTCTGGAAAATCTCCTGGTTATAGACGATCAGCGTAACGCCCCAGCGATAGGGCGCACCCCAAACCGGCCCAGCATCTGCTAGTTCCCCCTGGTTATTGCGGCGCATCAGCCGCTGCCACCGCTCCGGCAGCGCCGACCATTGACTCAGGGTTTCGGTCTCGATCGGTTGGATCAACTGCTGGCGAATCGCTTGGCTAAGCCAAGCATCCCCCAGGCTGACCAAATGACCCCGGGGTTTGGCTTTGCGACCCAAAATCGGTACCCAAGACCAACGATTGGTCATTTTTTTGCCGCTGCGCCATTGGTCGAGCAGTTCGGCGATCGCCGCTAGCTTCGGCTCCCGGTGAAACTTAGACCGGACATTGGTTTGCTGTCGCGTTTGGTTACGAAACTCCCGCACTAACGCCAGGGGCAAAGAGCGATCGAGCAGATAGACCTGAAACGCATCCATGCTCCCGCCGCCACAGCCTGCGGTCAGGGCGGCTAGGGTCATTGCTCCCCCGGCTTGCAAAAATGAACGACGATTGAGCACTGCTTTAGTAGACTCCCCAAAAATAGTTAACCAGGGCGGGCGAGACGCCCGCGCTACGGATCTTAAACATCAACAAGCCGTAGCGCAGACATCCTGCCTGCCACCGATCCATACTGTCCTGGTGCATTTTCTGTCTAGGCGTACTTTGGGTAATCAAGTGGGCAAGCATGGGCGAACCCTTGCACAGTACAATCAAAGCTGTTCTGCTGGCAAAGGTTCAGGTTCAGGTTATGGCATTTCTCGATTCCAAAGGACGCTTATTCGGTAAACTCAGTCTCCTGGATCTGGGGGCGGCGTTGGTGATGGTGATGGTCGTGATCGGCATTTTTGTCTTCCCTGGCCCTTCCGGATCCCTGGCTCAGGGGGGGCAGACGCAGGCGATCGAGATGGATGTGCTAGTGCGGGGCTTGACGGTACGTGATCCTGATGTGCTCCTCGATGCCATGGAGCCCGGCACCAACACCGATATTGTCGTGCGCAACCAACCCAGCGGTGCCGTGGAAATTGTCAATGTTGAGCTGCTAAGACGAGAGGTGTTGGTTCCCCAACCCGATGGCAGCGTCGATGTTGTGCCGGAGCCCCGCACAGCCGAAGGCTTAAGCACCGATTTGGTCATTACCCTGACGGCGGCGGCTCAAGTAACGGAAGGCGCAGCGGTGATCAATCAAAGCCAGGTGAAAATTGGCACGGGCATTGAACTGGATGGCAAGACCTATAACTTTAAGGGCAGCATTATTGATGTACGGCTGGAGGAGTGATTTTCTTTATCACACATTATGTGAATAAACCTATAGGGGCAATCACGGGGGGATTGCCCCTATAGGTTTTTGTTGGTTTAGAGATTGATGTATATTCTGTTGCAAATCGCTACGAAGACTGGGTTAATCCATGATCCTTGGTTAGGATAGGAGCCAAATTCCCCCATTGTCTTTCCCAGTTTGTTGTATGACTGTTGATCTCCGCAGTTTCTTTCGGGCCTGTAACCCCAGCAAGACCCTCAACTACCAAAACGAGCAAGACCGCCAACTTTACATCGACTTTGCTCAAGTGCGGGGTGCAGAAGTAGTCGGGCAATTGGAACGGGTGATTTCCTGGTCGGAGGAGAATACCTGCCAGCTTTTCACCGGCCATATTGGCTGTGGCAAGTCCACGGAGCTGCTTTGTCTTAAGGCTAAACTCGAAAGCCTTGGCTTCCATGTGGTTTATTTTGAGTCCAGCCAAATGCTAGAGATGGGGGATGTGGAGGTGAGTGATATTTTGCTGGCGATCGCCCATCAAGTCAGCCAGAGCCTCAAAGACGCCCAAATTTCGCTCACCGGACGCTATTTTCAAAACCTCTTCAACGAATGTCGCCAATTTTTAAAAACGTCGATTGACCTCAAAGCCCAGGCCGAATTTTCCCTTTGGGGCATGGGAACTTTGTCTCTGGAAGCGCAGCAAAATCCAACGCTCCGGAGTCAGCTGCGCCAATTCCTCGAACCCCAGGTACAAGCCTTGATCAAAGGCATCAACCAGGAAATGATCCAACCCGCGACGCAAGCCCTACACAAAAAGAGCAAACCGGGTCTGGTGATCATTGTGGATAACCTGGATCGCATCGATGGCCGCCAGCTCGACTCGGGTCAAACCCTGCCGGAATATATCTTTATCAATCGGGGTGAAAAGTTGCGGCAATTGGCCTGCCATGTGGTCTACACCATTCCTCTAGCCCTCCGCTTTGCCAATGACGCTCAGACCATGCAGCAACGCTTGGGCGAAATCACCGTGTTGCCGATGGTTCCCGTCCGTCGCCGGGATGGCTCGGTTTACGAAGCCGGTTTAGTGAAATTGCGAGAGCTGATTTTAAGTCGGGGTCGCTTAGCAGAAACAACACAGACGGGGCAACCGAGTGATGATGCCATCCTGATAACCCAGCTCTTTGACCATCCCGACACCTTGGACGCTCTCTGCTTTATGAGTGGCGGTCATGTGCGCAACCTGTTGCGCCTGATGCAGAGCACATTGCGCAAGAGCGATCGCCTCCCTGTCCAGTGGGCCAATGTAGAGCGATCGGTGCAAGAAGAGAAAGCCGCCTTGATGCTCTCGATCACGCCGGATGAATGGAACTTGCTCCGCAAGGTAAAGCGAACCCAGGCGGTAACCGGGGATGTGGAGCAAAACCTGCTGCTGCGGAATCTTTGGGCCTTTGAATATCGCCATCAAGGTGACCAATGGTTTGAGGTGAATCCGTTGCTGGCTGGGGTGGAGCAGTTGCAAGGAGGAGAAGGATGAGTATTTTTGCCCTAATTGATACGACTGGCGAAATCCCCCCGGCTACGCCGACCCCCTTGGTAAGGGGGTTCTACGGTCTAACCCTGCTGAAGAAAGCGATCCCAGCCGCTTGCAGCACCGCCCCTGATACGACGTGCGAGATCCCCCCGGCTGCGCCGACCCCCTTGGTAAGGGGGTTCTACGGTCTAACGCATTCAGTAGCTATCCCAGCCGCTTGCGGCACCGCCCCCCTTACGAAGGGGGGAAGGGGGGATCTCGCCAGCCCCAATCGGGAGGCCACCCCATGACGAACAACACCGAAACCCTCACCGAACTCCACCGGACGATCGACCTCGGCCAAGGCCAATTTTCCCTTCTGTTGGTGCGCTGCAACGACCCACAACTGCGCGATCGCCTCCTTATGCAACTGGGCCAAACCCTAATTGATGATCTGGCTCTGACCCTGGCCACCGTCCACCTCGACGCCCGTGAGACCAATCTCTACCAACGGTTGCAAACCACCTATGGCGCAGCACCGCCCCCGGTGATTGCAGTGGTGGGCTTTGAGCAGTTGCAGCAGCCCGAGGAATTGCTGTGGCGCTTAAACCAGTCGCGCAGTCAGATGGCGGCCCTGACCCAGTCATTTCCCGTACCTCTGCTGCTCTGGGCGGATGATGAAATGGTGCAGTTGATGTGGCGCTGTATGCCGGACTTTATGAGTTGGGCGGCGACGTTTCATTTTGATCTGGAAACGGCGGAGCTGGAACTGCGCTTGCAGGCGATCGCCACGCGTCACCTGGAAGCTATTGTGGCCCGCGAGCAACTGAGCCCCCAATTCGACTTGCTCTCCCCTACGGATTTCCGCGTTGCTCGGCTGGCTCGTAAGGAGTTAGAGCGACGGGATGCTGAGCTTGCACCAGAAGTCAAGGGGGCGATCGCCCTGGCCGAGGGCTCACAGCGTTTTGCTCAACCCGATCAACTCGATGACGCGCTGCAACAATTCCAAACCAGCCTGACCCATTGGCAAACCGCTGAGAATTTGCTGGGGCAGGCGATCGCTCAGTTCTACATCAGTCAATGCCATGGCCAGCAGGAGGATTGGCAGGCGGCGAAGACATTGCGCGAGGCAGCCTTGGCGGATTTAGCCGCAGCGGAGCGACCGGATTTAGCCACACGCTTTTGCAACCAAATGGGGGAAGTTTGGGTTGCACTGGGGGATTGGGAACGGTTGCGATCGGCTTTGCCCGAATGGCAACAGCATCATGTAAATATGCCCCATCTGCTGGCCATGGATTTGAGTTGGGCAGCGCAGTTGGCTGAGCATGAGCAGGATTGGACGCAGATGGAGGCGTTGGTGGAGCGGGCGATCGCGCTCTACACCGAGGCGGGGGAGCGGCCGCCGCTTGAGTATTTTCTGCAAAAAGGGAGGGCGATCGCGGCGCAGGGGGAGTTGGGGAGGGCGATCGCCACCTTAGAAACCACCCGTCAGCAGACGCCACCCGAAACCGATCCGGTCGGTTATGTTGCACTGTTGCGACAGCTACAGCAGTTCTACTGTGACGATCAACAATATCAAGCCGCGTTTCAGATTAAGCAGGCACGGCGATCGGTGCAGTTCCGGTTTAAATTGCGGGCATTTTTGGGGGCGGGGCGGCTTCAGGTGCGGGAGGAAGGGGGCGATCGAGATGCTGGTGCTCAATCGATGGCCCTGGGGCGAGAGCAGGATATCCAAACCCTGGTTACGGAACGAATTGGGGCCGATCGCAATAGCCTAACGGTACTCTGTGGCATGTCCGGCGTGGGCAAGAGTTCGCTGGTGGAGGCGGGCTTGATTCCAGCGCTCCAGGGGAAGATCTATCTCCAGAAGTACCGAGCGTTGACCGTTTTGGTGCGGGTCTATAGCGATTGGGTGAGCGAGTTGGGCCAGGCGCTCCAGGCGGCCTTGACGGCAACCTATCCCGAGATTCTCTTGCCGGAGCCCTTGGAAACCGTAGCCGCCCTCAAAGCCCAGCTCCAGCACAATGCCAGTCGCAACCTCTTGACGGTGTTGATGTTTGACCAGTTTGAGGAGTTTTTCTTTGTCTGCAAGGAACCGGAGACGCGGCGGGGGTTTTATCGCTTCCTCGCCGACTGTCTGGAGCGCAAGGCGATTCAATACACCACGGTGATCCTCTCGATCCGTGAGGACTACCTCCATGAGTTGTTGGCATTTGAGGATTATCTACATGAGCTGGTGGAGCGGGGCGAGGCGTCACTGGCGCTCAAGCGGGATTTTCTGGGGCGAGAGCAGCGCCAGCGGATTGAGAATTTCACAGTGGCGGTGGCGCAAGATGTAATGACTCAGCTTTGTGCGGCGTCGGCGTTGCGGATGGAGCCGGAGCTGATCGCGGCGGTGATAGAAGATCTAGCCAATGCCTTGGGGCGGGTGCGGCCGGTGGAGTTGCAGGTGGTGGGGGCGCAGTTGGAGGCGCGGGAGATTGCCACGGTTGCGGCCTATCGAGCGTTGGGGGCGAACCCGAAGTTGGCTTTAGCAGAAGAATGGGTGGAGGATATTGTCCGCGATTGTGGCCCGGCGTTGCGGGGGGTGGTGTGGAAGTTGTTGATGGCGTTGACGAATGAGCGGGGGACGCGACCGTTGTTGACGTCGAATGATTTGGCAACGGAGCTAGAGAATTTTGGCAAGGTTTCACCGTTACCAGCGGTGGATCTGGAGCGGGACATTCTGGAGATTTTGGTGGGGTCGGGGTTGGTGGTGCGTTTACCTCAGGAGCCGGAAGTGCAGTTTCAGTTGGTGCATGATTATTTAGTGGGGGTAATTCGGCGGCGCTACAACCGGGATTATCAGCGGCAGTTTGAGGATTTGTTGGTGAAGGCGCGGCGGGAGGAAGCGCAGCGGAAGAAGGTGGAGCGGCAGTTTTTGGTGGGAGCTTTGGCTGCCTCTGTCGTTTTTGCTGGGTTGGCGAGCTTTACTGGATTTCTGGCTTACCAATCTCATCGAGCAGAACAGCGAGCTAAGGTTGGTGAACTAATTGCTCAAAGCGCTTGGATGCAAGACAGTGTGTCTAATGAATGGGGAACGCTCTTAGCAACAGAAACCCATGAAATGATTCAGAACAATAAAATCCAGAATGTATCGCTGGGTGAGTTAGATGCAGTTTTACGTCAAGGACTGCCACGCTTGCCCACCACTGTTGCCAATCTCCAACACAATAGTGGTGTCACGTCTGTCGCCTTTAGTCCGGATGGAAAATATCTCGTGACTGGGAGTTGGGATAAAACCGCAAGAGTTTTTCACACTGAAACATGGAAAGAACTGACCCGCATTCAACATGATAGTGGTGTCTTATCAACAGTTTTTAGCCCTGATGGAAAATATGTTCTTGCTCAGACTTTGAGTAACATTGCCGAAATTGCTGGCACTGAAACCGGAGAAGAAGTCGCTCGTATTCAACATAAGAACCAGGTTAGCTCAGTTTCTTTTGGCCCTGATGGAAAATATGTTCTCACTGGAAGTTGGGATAAAACCGCAAAAATTTCTCGCACTGAGACAGGAGAAGAAATCGCTCGAATTCAGTATGGCGATGCGATTAAATTGGCAGTGTTTAGTCCCGATGGGAAATACGTTATTCTTGGAGGAGGCTGGAAAAATAAAACCGCAAAAATTTTTCACACCGAGACTGGAAAAGAAGTGACTAAAGTTCAGTATTATAACTCGATTAGTTCAGTAGCATTTAGTCCTAATGGGCAATATGTCGTTACCGGAAGTGAAGATGGCACTGCCCGAATTTCTCATACTGAGACTGGAGAAGAAGTCACCCGAATTCAGCACGAAATTGGAATTAATTTAGTGGCTTTTAGTCCTAACGAGGAACATGTCCTCACTGTTAGTCTCAATGGCATTGCCAAAATTTCTCGTATTGAGACCGGAGAGGAAATTACTCGTATTCAGAATGAGTTTGGAATTGATTCAGTAGATTTCAGCCCTGATGGAGAATATATCCTCATTGGAAGTTACGGTGGTACTGCCAAAGTTTTCCATACTGAGATAGGGGAGGAGATTGTCAATATTCAACATGATAGTTGGGTTAGAGACGTGACGTTTAGTCCTGACGGAAAATATGTTGTCACTGCGAGTTCTGACCGCACTACAAAGATTTCCCATGCTACTCCTATCAAAGAACTAAATTACATCCAACATGGTAATAACATTAACTCGGTAGCATTTAGTCCTAATGGGAAATATATTGTCACTGCAAGCTCTGATTATATTGCAAAGATTTCTCATACTAAAACAGGCAAAGAGGTTACTCGAATTCAGCATGATAATTGGATTACTTCAGCGGTATTTAGTGCTAATGGAAAATATGTTGCTACGGGAGGCAGAGATAACACTGCAAAGATTTCTCATGTTAAAACGGGTGAAGAAGTTACTCGAATTCAGCATAATGAGCCAATTAACTCAGTAGCATTTAGTCCCAATGGAAAATATATCGTCACTGCAAGTGACGATAAAACTGCCAAGATCTCTTATGCTGAAACAGGTGAAGAGGTTTTCCTTATTCAGCATGATCTGGAAGTCTACACAGCTCAGTTTAGTCCTAATGGGAAATACGTTATTACTGGGAGCAATGATGGCGATTCTAAAATCTTGCAGATCGACACAGGCAATGAGATTGCTCATATTCAACATGATATAAGTGTTAGCTCAGTAGCGTTTAGTCCCAATGGCAAATACGTCATTACTGCAAGTAGACCTACTAAGATTTTATACACTGAGACAGGCGAGGAACTTGTCAATATTGAACATGATGATTGGGTCAATATAGTGGCATTTAGTCCTGACGGCAAATATGTTCTCACAGGGGATTTTGATAACACTGCTAGAATTTTCTATGCTAAAACAGGTGAAGAAGTTGCTCGAATGCAGCATGATAACCGGATTACTTCAGCATCATTTAGCCCTGACAGCAAATATATTGCGACTGGAAGTTCTGATCATACTGCCAGAATTTCACGTACTGACACAGGTGAGGAAATCGCTCGCATTCAGCATGAAAACTGGGTTACATCGGTAGCATTTAGTCCAAATGGCAAATACATTCTTACTGGAAGCTATGATGATACTGCTTTGATCAGCCCAGTACAAACCAATTCTTTTGTAGAAGCTGTCTGCCAACACACTCAAAAAAATCTCTCAGCGGAAGTCTGGCAGCGCTACATCGACCCGAACCTGGTCAATTATCGTCGCACTTGTCCAGACAATCCCATTCACCCCACTGTTATCCGAACCGCTCTATACTTTGTAGCTGAAGATAACATCAGGCAAGCACGCGCAATCTTAAAACGAGTTCACTACCTTGACCCTTTTGCCGATCTTTTTCCTGATACAAAAGAAATTGAAAATAATCCAGAAATTGCCATTCAAAAGCAGAAAGCAACTCTTCAAGTAAAAGCAGGAACAAAGTACACTCAAAAAAATGAGATCAAAAAGGCATTTGTGGCTTACAAAAAAGCTATTGACATTGATCCCGATGTAGACTTCAAGCCATATCTCAATCTTATACCTAATCTTAATTTTCCTGGATCGAGTATAAATCTTGTTGGTAATGATTGGGAACGGCTTTGCTGGTTTGGCATTTCATATAAAAGAGCAGAAGGTTTTCTTCCTGCTTGCAATAATGCTGTCGAACTCAATCCTACAGATGGGCAACGTCGTACTAGCCGAGGCATCGCCCGCGCCCTCACAGGCGACACCGAAGGAGCAATTGCAGACTTCCAAGCCTACATCGATTGGCAAGGCAGCAGCGAAAGCCGCAAACAACAACGCCGCGACTGGATCGCCGCCCTCAAACGTGGCGAAAACCCCTTTACCGAAGCGGTGCTGGAGGAATTGAGGGAGGAGTAGGAATTCAGAGTTCGGAAGAGTCTTGCTCATCCGGCGGATGCCAGCTCCAAAAAGAAATGGTAGAGGGATTGTGAGAAAAGCAGAATTTAATTGTTTTGACCCAACTGCCCAATATCCGTTAGTCGTTCCTGAGATGCTCGCAAAACACGATTAATCCGGACTGTACCCTGGAAATCAGCATCATCTGCCCCACCCACTAACGTAAACAAAATTCGATACTGTTTCTTGTAGAGCAATTGACGCACCGTTACTTGCATATATCGACTCTCAACAGCCAATGGACACCGGCCTGGAAACTTTTCCAAGGTCAGCATTGCCTCGTAACAGCCCCGCACCCAACGGTGTGCCCGCTCCACAGAATAGCCCTGCAGCCACATAAAGACATCCTCGACATCTGCCATTGCCGTAGGCGAAATTTCAATCCGGTATGTCATGCTTCTGCTTCAACTGGGCAAACGCCTCATCCAACGGTATCCCTTTCCCTTCTTCAAACTCCTCCAAACTCTGCCGCAGTCCCGCCATCGACTCCAGCAGCGCCATCCGATCCATCAACTGCTGATAACTCTCCGCATCCTGCACCACCGCTGCCGCTTTCCCATTCACCGTTAGCACGATCGGTGCGCTGGTCTCTCGTAAAGTCGCGAGAAAAGCCTTAGCTCCCCGCTGGAAATCAGACAAGGGATGAATATTACGCAGATCAAAAGCCATAAATTCACTGTAAATAATCAGATTATTTCATGATAATCAATTGAAAGGACTTTTCCAAGTGACTATTCCAGAACTATCAATGTGTCAAATTCAAGACCTCCACGCCCAAGCCATGAACCTAGCCGAGCAAGCCGAACTCGCCAAGCTGCGCGGTGCAACCACAGATTATCAACACTGCCTACACCAAGCCCTTCAACTCGAACAACAAGCCGCTCAACTGATCGCCCCTGACCCCGAAGCCGAACCCACCCGTTCTGTGCTCCACCGCAGTGCCGCCACCCTCGCCATCGACTGCGGCGAACTCCAAACCGCCGAAAAATTGATCATCACTGCACTAACCGGCACACCCCCCACCGAAATCGCCGAAGAACTCAAAGACCTCTTCATGCAACTCAACCTCCGCCACTATCTCGAACGGCGCGGCGTTCAACTCGCAGAAGAACAACTTCAACTTTTAGCGTGTTAATCCTATCCTTAAACCTGAACCCATGCTGATCAAGCAAGAACTCCTCCAGGAACTAGAACAGACCCCCGATCCCGTTCTTGCCCAAGTCCTGAGCTTTCTCAAAATTGCCCAGATCCAACATCGCTTCAACACCACCAGCGACCCCCTCCCCGACCCTGCAACGCTGACCGTTAACCCCAATCTCAAACCCATCTGGGAAACCGTCGCTGACCTCGGCGCAACCCTATCCGCCCAAACCTGGCAGACCGTTCCCACCGACTTGTCGAAGAATTTTGATGCCTACCAGACCGATCCATGAACGTTGTTTTTGCCGATACTGGCTACTGGATCGCCCTGCTCAACCCCCAAGATTAACTCCACCGTCTAGCCCTGACCCTCTCTGCTCAAATCAGTCCTGTGCATATCGTTACGAGCCAAATGGTTTTGGCTGAATTGCTTAATGACTTTTCCAAACGGGGTGAATACTTCCGTCAGCTTGCACTCCAACTCATCGAAACGCTCTATGCCGATGAAAACACAACCGTCATTGCACAAACAGATGCTCAATTTCATCAAGGAATGGCGCTCTACAAACAACGTCCGGATAAACAATGGAGCCTCACCGATTGCGTTTCCTTCCACATCATGACCCAAATGGGAATTCAGCAAGCCCTGAGCTACGATAAACATTTTGAACAAGCAGGCTTCGTCGCACTTTTACGTCAAGGTCAATAACACTGAAAAACATACCGCATTCTCTTAACCTAGAATTGCTCTGACCTGAGCTAATGCCGTATCCCCATCAATGGGCTGAACCTGACCACTCAAGATTTCATTCCGCCGTCGCTGGGCTTCCGCAACCCATAATTTTTCAAGCGAATCATCCCCTTCTAGCTCAAAACTGGCGAGTAAATCATTGAGGAGTTGGAATCGCAAATCATTGGGTAAAGCTAATGCTTCTTGAGTCAGTTGCTCAATCGACATAACAATTGTGAGTTTGTCTTGGGGAGTAGTGATTTTATTCTAAGGCGAAATTTCAATCTGGTATATCATGCTTCTGCTTCAACTGAGCAAACGCCTCAGCCAACGGCATCCCTTGACCGTCTTCAAACTCTGCCAAGCTTTGCCGCAGACCCGCTTTTACTTGCGCAAACTGCTCAAATGAATTTGTCATAACCATTTCACCATCTAAACCCTTACCCCGCTCAAGTTCTGAAATTCCCACATCCACCTTGGCACGGGTTTCTTCCAGCCAATCTTGATACTCCGCTTGCAATTTCTCCAATACAGTGAGCGCTTTGCTAACCACTTTATCCGCGTTCGTATACTTGCCACTGGCGACTTGTGCTGCAATAAAGTCTTCTTGTTGGGGGGTTAAAGTAATGTTCATGCGCTGACGTTAAAATTCGTGCCAGTGTTTTGATCTATCCTAGCTTCATTCGATTGATTATAGTGTATTTGAACTATTAAATCCGGTATTAGCAATGGTTGTGTTGGGTTTCGCTAGGCTCAACGCCAACCTACAATTTAGGGTTGACGTCGCACTAAATCGATCCATGAGAGTTGCTTTTGCCGATATGGGCGACTGGATCGCCCTTGCCCGAGCGCTATCCTACAAAAAGCCTTTCCCACCGTTGCCACCATGACCGCCGCCCCCAATGCCGCTAAAGCCACACAGATTCTCATGGGGGCATTACGCGAATTCCTCGCGCTGGGCTACGCGGGGACGAGTGTCGATCGCATCGCCAAGGCCGCCGGGGTCTCCAAACCCACCGTCTATGCTTACTTCCAAAATAAAGAAAACCTGTTTAAGGCCCTAGTGCAGCATATGGCCCAGGAGCGATTCTTTGCGGTGCTCTCTCAAGCGCCCCTGGTGGGGGAACCGGAAACCGTGTTGCGCGAGCTGGCGATCGCCACCATCAATCGCCTCTCCGAGAGCCCCGAACAGCTCAACTTTATGCGCCTGGTGCTCGGTGAATCCGGTCGCTTCCCGGAGCTCAGCCAAGCCTTTTTGCAGGCGATCACCAAGCCCGCCCTGGAGCAGGTGAGCCATTACCTGGCCTCGCGTCCCGAGTTGCAGATTACTGACCCGGCGGCGATCGCCCAGATCCTACTCGGCACTATCCTGTTCTATGTGGTGACCCAGGAACTGATGCATGGCTATGACGTGATGCCCATGGGGCGCGATCGCCTCATCGAGCAACTGATCGGGATGGTGACGCGATCGGCTCATCAGGGCGGATGACGGGACTCGAACCCGCGAATGTCGGAACCACAATCCGATGCCTTAACCACTTGGCTACACCCGCCGCGCAACTGTGAATTGTACCACATATCCTTGGGGAAAGAGCTGAGCCTAAACCGAGAGGGCTGCGCTATCCTGGAAGCCAGACGAGACACACCTAGAAGACTGTAGGAAACACCCATGAAGCCCTGGCAAGTAACCGCAACAACAACCAGCTTGGTTTTGGGTGTTGTGGGCATCGGGCTCGCCATCACTAATCCAGGGCCGACGCTCTATCAGGACTATGCCACTGAGCAACTGCTCATCTATCTACAAGAAAACCTCTGTGCGAGTTTGCCCGCTCAGTTGCAACAGTTCTCGGAACAATGTCGCACTCAAGGCTCAACCCTGATCAACACTGCCCGTCCCCAGTTGCAAAGCCTACTAGAGCAAAATACCAAGCGCGAGAATTACCTGTTTTTTAGTATCTATCGCACCCATTTTTCCCTGCCACCAGCCGTACCCGCCTATGAATTCGAGACATTGGGCATCTTTAACCAGTTTTATATTTACCAAGCCCAGCAACAGTAGGTGAATGTGGAATTCGGAATTCGGAAGTCAGAATCAAGAAAGTTTCCGAATTCCGAACTCTGAATTCCGAACGCATCCCAGGAGAAACGCCCATCTACACTCCCCCCCTTGCTCGTCTGATTGAGCAGTTCCAGAAACTGCCCGGTGTTGGACCAAAAACTGCCCAACGCCTAGCGCTGCATATCCTTAAGCGCCCAGAAGATGAAGTGGTTGCCCTGGCTCAGGCGTTGCTCGATGCCAAGCGTCAGGTGGGGGTCTGTCAGACCTGTTTTCACCTCTCGGCAGAACCGATTTGTTCGATTTGCCGCGATCGCCGGCGGGATGGCAGCACCATCTGTGTAGTGGCGGACTCCCGCGATGTGATCGCCCTGGAAAAAACCCGCGAATATCGAGGCCAATACCATGTGCTGGGTGGCGTCATCTCGCCCATGGATGGCATTGGTCCCGATCAACTCAACCTCCAACCCTTGATTCGCCGCGCTAGCCAAGCGGAGGTGAACGAAGTGATTCTGGCGATCAGCCCCAGTGTGGAGGGGGAAACGACGACGCTCTACATTAGTCAGTTGGTCAAGCCCTTTGCCAAGGTGACCCAGATTGCCTTTGGCCTGCCGATGGGCGGGGATCTAGAATATGCCGATGAGGTGACGCTGGCGCGGGCGTTGGAGGGACGGCGAGAGTTGGTTTAGGGTCTACCATATTAAAACCTGTTTTGACTCAAGCCCACTCAGATTGAAGTATGGAGGGGGCATCGCTTGTCCTGTCAGGCTTGTGAGGTTGGCTAATGGCACCTCTAAATCCCCGTCTGTGTGGACCAGATAATAATGCTGTTGGGTCGAGAAGGTGCTTTAGAGGGGTCAGGCGATCGCCGACAACGGTAAGTCCAACGCCTCAGCCACCTGGGCAGGGGGTAACCCCATCGCCAACAAACGCGGAATTGCCGCTTGTCGCGCCTCGTATTCCTGGTCAGCCCGCTGTTGTTCCTGGTCAGCCCGTTCAGCCCCAGTCAAGAGCAAATTTCCCTCACTATCCCACCAACGCATCCAGGTTTGTTGCTGGTTTTGATAGCTGCCCTGCCAGGTGCCCAGTTCAATCTCCAGTCGTTGGATTGGGTAATGACCCCGGGCATTGGTGGGCACGGGCTGGTAGTACCCATTGACCAGGTGATACAGCTCAAGCTGTTGCTGCTCAATAATGTAGATGCCGTAATAGGGAATCCGGATAATCTGTTCATAAACCCAAAACTTTCCCGGTTTGCTGCGGCGATCGCCCCGAAGTGGGGTCGTGTCTTTTTCTTCTGAGCCATCACCGCTGGCAAATTCGAGGGCGATATAGGGAGCTAGCAGTTCTTGCCAGAGCACATAAGAGCGACGAATTTTACCCCCTAGATTAGGAGGAACACCGGGCACATAAAACCAATCGATGGCTTCTGCCCCGTGTTCGGGTGGGTCAACGCTGCGCCAATCAATGCCACAGTCTTGACCGATCGCATAGTCACCTTCAGGATGTAGCGCTTGCAGACGGACTCCAAGGGAGTCGGTGAGGAGAATACTCTGGGGATGCTCCTGAAAGTTTTTCACACATTCACCATTCGTCTCAGGCAGTTGGGTATGGTCAGGGAGGGGGTGGGGTAGAAGGGCTGTGGCTGTTGTCTGAGTCGAGGTTGGTGGGTTAATAAGGCGTTGAGCGGTTATGGCGATTCACCCATGACGCGCTCGTACTCGTCGATCAATTCTTCAAGCTCTTCAAGTGCCTGATTCACATCAAGGCGTAATGTGCCCAGATCCGGTTGTTCCATGAGGTTGAGCAGAAACTCCTGCTTGCCCTTTACAGCTTCAAAACGTTGCTTGAGGGTGGCTTTGTCCATCAGTTCAGACATTCTAGAATTCGCCTCCGCCGTAGTTATCCATCATACTGGGGTTGTTATCGCGCTTAGAGCCAAGCAGGTCAAGGCGATTGACCCGGATCACGGGAGTTGACATCTGGTGTCCCTCCCGGTTTGTCCAAGTATCGATCTTAAGCATGCCTTCAACACCAATCAGGCTACCCTTTCGCACATAGTTGGCAGCGATCTCCGCCGTCTTGTTCCAAAACTCCAACTTGAACCAATCCGGTTGGTCACTCTTGGAGGTACGGCGGTTAACCGCGAGTGAGACCTTACAAACAGAACTGTTGTTCTCAAAGTAGCGCACTTCTGGGTCACTGCCAGCACGCCCGACTAGGTGAACGATATTGAGACTCATAATTGGGGATTTTATTTATAGATTAATGAGTTGCTATGTATTCTAGCCAACCCCCATCGGCTCGATGAGGTTTACCCCATTGCGCCAGAGAAACTTAATGGTTCAGCGGTGACTGTTCAGAATTCCTGAACGATGCCCGGAAGATAGCCCTAGACGGTACAAATAAAACGTATTAAGATCCACATCGGTTATCGCTTAACCGCTTGTGGTTCTACGCAAGTAAACTTAATCGTTCTTTAACAACACTTGGGGGCGTAAACAGGAGTGGGAATCTTCAGCCGTCTTTCACTATCGAGAGATATGGGTATCGATTTGGGTACCGCCAACACATTGGTCTATGTCTCCGGCAAGGGTATTGTTTTGCAAGAACCATCGGTTGTTGCTATTGATCAAGACCTCAAAGTGCCATTGGCGGTCGGGGAAGACGCCAAGAAGATGCTGGGACGAACCCCTGGCAATGTCGTTGCCCTGCGGCCGCTGCGCGACGGGGTAATCGCTGACTTTGACACGGCCGAGCTGATGCTCAAGCATTTTATTCGTCAGGTTCATGAAGGTCGGGCGTTGGTTTCACCGCGCATTGTTATTGGCATCCCGAGTGGTGTCACGGGCGTGGAGCGTCGGGCGGTGATGGAAGCGGCCTCCCAAGCGGGGGCACGGGATGTTTATCTGATTGATGAGCCGGTGGCGGCGGCGATCGGTGCGGGGCTGCCAGTGGCTGAGCCCACGGGAAATATGATTATCGACATCGGTGGTGGTACAACCGAGGTGGCAGTGCTCAGTTTGCAAGGCACGGTTCTCAGTGAGTCGGTACGGGTTGCCGGAGATGAGCTGAGTGAGGCAATTACTCAATACATGAAGAAAGTACACAACCTTGTCGTTGGGGAACGCACTGCTGAAGAAATCAAGATCACGATTGGCTCCGCCTATCCCCTGCAAGGCGACGATGAAATTGCCATGGATGTTCGGGGTTTACACCTGCTCTCTGGTCTGCCTCGTACGGTCTCCATCAAGGCCTCTGAGGTGCGGGAGAGTATGTCGGAACCATTAGCTGTGATTGTGGATGCGGTAAAGCGAACCCTAGAGCGCACTCCCCCTGAATTGGCAGCAGATATCATCGATCGCGGCATTATGCTCGCGGGGGGTGGAGCTTTGCTTAAAGGGATTGACACCTTGATTAGTCATGAGACCGGCATTGTCACCCATATTGCGGCTGATCCCCTTAGCTGTGTGGTACTGGGCACAGGTCGGGTTCTGGAAAACTTCAAGCAGTTGGAGCGGGTCTTTAGCAGTCGCTCGCGGGCGATGCCATAATGCTAGGCATGGCGATCGTGAGCTCTATTTCAATCTGCTGTGTTGACTTTGGTTCAGCCCTTTGGATCAATGGGGTTCAGGCAAACGATCGCCAATCGGTTGCTGGGGTTTAGGGTGAATGTTTACAGTGCGACGCTGGTGGGAGCGCTACGGCTCACGTTTTTTTATGATTGGTCTGGTTCTGGCCCTGGCGTTGTACTTGCGTCAGGCCAAGGGTGGGCCAGTCGCGGAACTCTATGCCAGACTCACCGAGCCTTTTCAAACCGGGCCACCTCCCCAGGAGTTATGGTCGGATGCCCGGGTTAGTGAGTTAGAGGCGCAAGTGGTTGAACTGGAGCAGCAGAATGAAGAACTTCAGTCCCTGCTCAAATATACCCAGAACTATCGCAAGGAGCTGATTCCGGCGACGGTCATTGGCCGCAGTGTGGATCACTGGTGGGAACAGCTCTTTCTTGATCAAGGTCACGCCCGAGGCATTAAGGAAGGGGATATCGTCAGTGCACCGGGCGGTCTGGTGGGTCGCGTGGTCGAGGTGGAAGAAAATACCAGTCGCATTTTGCTCATTAGCGACCCCACCAGCAAGGTAGGGGTCAAGATTGCTCGCAGCGGGGCGATCGGCTATGTACGGGGTGCTAAGGCTGAGCCAGCGATCATGGAGTTTTTTGACAAGGTTCCTGATGTCAAACCGGGAGATAAGATTGTCACTTCGGAAGCCAGCTTCCTCTTTCCTGCTGGTATCCCGGTGGGCACAGTCGATCGCGTTGACTTGGAAAAGAGCCCCGCGCCCCAAGTTACGATTAAGTTCACCGTTCCTTTTGATTATCTAGAATGGGTTGTGATTCATCCCTTTGCCGCCCCTAAGCTGCCCAATTCTCAACCCGAAACCCCAGCCCCCAATAATCCCAACTTGCGATCGCCCGATGTCTAACGTTGTTCCTGGACACCCATTTTCCTGAACCGATTTCCCCTAGACATCCTTTCTTTTGAATCCATTGTGCTAAGACTCATCGAATCTTCCCCACGCTTTCGGCATTTCTGTAACTGGTTGATTGTAGCTGGCTCGGTGCTCTGCTGCCTCCTAGTGCTGCCCACCCGGCTACCGGGTGCAGAATTGCTGGGAATTCACCCCAATTGGCTACTGATGTGGGTGGTGGTGTGGAGTGTCAAGCGCAGCGCTTGGGAGGGGGCGATCGCCGGTGTTGCCTTGGGGCTGATTTACGATAGCCTCACCTCCCTAGACAATGTGGTCGTGCTTGATGGTGTGGCCCCCCTCACCGAAGGGATCACCCTCCTAGAGGCCCCCCTCAACTACCCATCGCATATCCTCAGCTTGGTCGTGGTGGGTGTGCTCACAGCCAAAATCCAAAAGCAGCGGTATATCCAAGAAGACTTTATCTCGATTGCCTTGATTGTTTTTGGTATGTCTGTTCTTGCTGAAACGATCACGGCAATTCAGTACAGCTTGCAGGGCATTCGCAACATTTCCCTCATTTGGGCAGAACACCAACGAATCGCCCTCTCCTCGGCTGTGCTCAGTAGCCTTTGGGCTCCCGTGCTCTATTACCCCCTCAATCGCTGGTGGCAGTATATGCGTCGCCTCGATCAGATTACGTAAAATATTCATTGCAGCCTTTTAAGCTGCACCCTTTAACCCGAACAACTCATGGATCAGATTAGAATCGGCATTATTGGTGGCAGCGGGCTCTACAAGATGGAGGCGCTCCAAGGGTTAACGGAAGTCAACCTAGAGACGCCCTTCGGTGCGCCCTCCGATGCGATGATGACCGGGAGCCTTAATGGTGTGCCCGTCGCATTTTTAGCCCGTCATGGTCGAACCCACCATCTTTTGCCCTCAGAACTCCCCTTCCGGGCCAATATCTATGCCATGAAACAGTTGGGTGTGGAGTATCTCATTTCCGCTTCGGCGGTGGGTTCCCTGAAGGCCGAAGTTAAGCCCCTTGATATCGTGGTTCCCCACCAATTTATCGATCGCACCCAACATCGAACTGCAACCTTCTTTGGTGAGGGCATCGTCGCGCATATTGCCTTTGGCGATCCGGTTTGTCCCCATTTGGCAACAATTCTGGCCGATGCGGTAGAAAGTTTACCCCTAGAAGCAGTGACGCTGCATCGGGGTGGCACCTATGTCTGTATGGAAGGCCCGGCATTTTCCACCAAGGCCGAGTCCAATTTGTATCGGAGCTGGGGTGCAGATGTGATCGGTATGACGAATCTCACTGAAGCAAAGCTGGCCCGGGAGGCGGAAATTGCCTACGCCACCCTCGCTTTGGTCACAGATTATGACTGCTGGCACCCCGATCATGACAGCGTCACGGTGGAAATGATTATTGAAAACCTCAACCACAATGCCACCAACGCCCAGCAGGTCATTCAAGAAGTGGTCAAGCGGATTGCGGCCCGTCCGCCCCATTCCGATGCCCATGGAGCACTTAAGGCGGCGATCGTGACGCCGCTGGATCGCGCCCCCGCCGCCACCAAGGAGAAGCTGGCAGCGATCTTGCAGAAGTATTTGTAATAGGATGCTGATTGGAACCTGAAGCATCCTTCATTTATTCTCTTCGCCCCATGCGTGACCTGCGATCGCTCCTGCAACTTGCCCTCAATCTGCTCCTGGGTTTGAGCCTGATCCTGCTCCTCCATGCCTGTCAGCCCCCCTCAGCCACCCTCTCAGCCACCCCCACCCCAGCTTCACCCGAGAGCAATGCAGCCCCCCCAACCCGCGAATCAGCAGCATTACCGCCAGAGACCCAGGCGATCGTCGCCAGCGCTACTCCCCCCAATGGCCTGTTCAACCCCCCCCGTGGTGATGAGCGTCTGGTTGTGATCAGCGACCTCAACACCGTCTACGGCTCTACCGACTATGACCCCGAAATTGACAAAGCCATGGCGCTGCTGCCCTTCTGGCAACCGGATATGGTGATCTGTGGCGGTGATATGGTGGCCGGCCAAGACCCAACCCTCTCTAACGAACAACTCAAGGCGATGTGGGCCGCCTTTGATGACCATGTGGCCGCGCCCTTACGCAACGCGGGGCTGCCTTTCGGCTTTACGATCGGCAACCATGACGCTTCCAGTGCCCAGAGTGTTTCGGGCCAGTTCCTGTTTGAGCGGGAGCGCCAGGTTGCCTCGGCCTATTGGCAAGACCCAGAGCATGATCCAGGGGTTGAGTTTGTCGATCGCAACGAGTTTCCCTTCTACTACACCTTCAAGCGCAACGATATTTTCTTTCTGGTTTGGGATGGCTCCTCGTTCAAAATTCCCCAAGAGAAGTTAGCTTGGGTGGAGCAGGCCCTAGAGAGCCCAGCAGCCCAATCCGCCAAAATAAAAATCTTGCTGGGCCATCTGCCCCTCTATGCGATCGCAGCGGGCCGTGATAATGCGGGTAATGTGATGGCTAATGCCGATGAATTGTGGGCGATGCTAGAGCGTCACACTGTTCATACTTACATCAGCGGCCACCACCATGCCTATTACCCCGGCCACAAGGGAAAATTACAATTCTTGCAGATGGGCCTTCTCGGTTCAGGTCCCCGCCCCTACATCGGCAGCAGCCTGCCGCCGCACAAGGCAATTACGGTGATGGATATTAACTTTGACTCGCCGGAGCTAACGACTTACACCACCTACGATATTCAGACCTTGGAACTGATTGAATTTGCCCAATTGCCGCCTTTTATCGATGGCCATAATGGTCGGGTGTTTCGGCGAGACGTAGAGCCGGAAGCGTTGGGTGGAGCATCGTTGAGAAAAAAGCTCCCCACTCCCTCTAACGATTGGGCGACTGCGCCGCTGCGGTTAGCCCGGACTGCTGCCAAACCCGATCGATTGCCCTAATGCGTCGTCGCTGATCGGCCGCTACACAGTCCCAGGCACTGACCCCACGCCCCTCCCGCCGACAAATACCAATCAAGCCCAAAGCATCAATCTTGCCCCGGCGGCGAAAGGCTTCCACCCGTGCCCAAACCATTGCCTGCTCACCGGTCATCCCCTGGGCTTGGGCGGCCTGGTAGGCTTGGGGAAACTGTCGGGAAACCCAAGGACTGGCTTGATTGTAGAGATCGACCGCATTGAGCAGCACTAGGGGTTGGGTTTGGGGATTTAGCTGGGCAGCGTGGAGGTCGGTTTCGATCAATGCCAAACGCATCTGTACCCGCTCCAAACATTTCTGATTGGCTAAATCCACATCCCCACCGCCGCGACCCTGATCACTGCACCAACCTTGGTTGCGGCGGAAATTCCCCGGATCTTTGTGTCCCCAATAGTAACCCGTGGGCTCACCAGTGACTGTCATGTTCCCTTCCGCGTGGCCGATCGCCACCACGCCCACCGACTGGAGTGAGTCAAACAGCCCTGGCGGTGGCAAGGGTGTTAATTCATGGGTTAAGCCGCCCATGCGGCTGATTGCCAACCAGAGCGATCGCATCGGTGGTGACACTGCCGCCGAGCCCAGCAGCAACAGCATCAGGCAGAGCATCCCTGCCCACCAATCTCGGCTACAAACGGCAAGATGCCATCTGAGATAGGAATCCGAACGTTTGAGAGGAGAAGGGGTCATGGGGGGTTAGTTTGCAGTTTGCAGTTGACAATTCGCAGTTAGCCGAGGGAGCTTTCCTCCCAAGGGTCGATTTCAAAGCAGAACATCCCCTCTGGGGAGGTAGGGCTGTTTTATATTCTGGAGAGAACAAAGAAGACCCGATAGTTTTTGTGTAGGGGCGGGGTTTCACCCACTGGTATGAACTTAAGCGCGAAACCCCCTGTATAAAAGGGCTTCAGGGGTATCAAGCACCCGACCCACCCCGGTCGTCGCTACGCGAGACCGCCCCTCCCGAGAGGGGATGTTCTGCTTTGAAATCTCCTCCTTGGAGGAGTACCCCGGAGGGGGGAGGTGGGTCGGCCCACTCAAACTCCCACCCGAAGATGAATACAGCGTTAAGTTTATGCCGATGGGTTTCCCCGCCCTGCAACCCACTCGATGACATTGGCAGGATAGTTTTAAAGGTTGCGCGGGCACGGAAACCGTGCCCCTACAGTCGATTGGAATTTTCTCTGATAAACATCAAACAACCCTGCCCTCAGCGGGAGGTGTCGGGGGGCTAGACCCCTGACAACCGGGTTTGAAAACGAGGTTTTAAGGTGTTGAAGAATGCGATCGCTTCGTTTAACCGAAACTCACGTTAAATTAGTTGACAGCGTAAAACCATCATTGACTCATTAGCCCAGCCCTGCAACCACAGGATGGAAGTAAAAGGCAAAGCCCAAGACCAAATAAGTTGCCAGCAGCAAGCCGCCTTCGAGCCAGTTGGACTGGCCATCGGAGCTGACCGAGTTCGCCACCAACACCGCCACCATTACCGCCACCAACTCAAAGGGATTGAAGTCGAGATCCATCGGCTGACCCAGGAACCAGCCCGCAATCACGAGTACAGGGGCAACAAACAAGGCAATTTGTAGGCTAGAGCCCATAGCGACCGAGACGGAGAGGTCCATTTTGTCTTTCATTGCCACGGTTACAGCGGTGGCATGCTCTGCGGCGTTACCAATAATCGGCAGCAGAATCACCCCGGTGAAGAGGGCAGTCAGACCCAAACTTGAGGTGGCTTCTTCGAGAGAATCGACCAAAAACTCCGATTCTAGCGCCACCAGCAGCGTTACCCCGAGCAGAACCCCCACCCAGAGCCAAAAGTTGGGCGTTTCAACTGTTTCATGGGCAGCGGCATTGCCACTGTCTTCCTTTGCTTCCCCATCTAGTTCGGCAATGCCCACATCATAGAGATAGGCATGGGTTTTCATCGAAAACAGGAGCGTGAGAGCATAGACCAAAATCAAGATGATGGCGACTGCGATCGAGAGCTTTTGCAAGATCGGCTCATCAATACCTGTGGAGGTATATTGCACGGCAGTCGGCACCAGCAGGGCGATCACCGCTAAGTTCATGGCGGAGGCGTTCATCCGGGCAGCGGTGGGTTGGAAGTTCTGCTCTCGGTAGCGAATCCCACCGAGCAACATGGAAAAGCCCATGACCAGCAACAGGTTACTGATAATCGAACCGGTCACAGTGGCTTTGACGACCTCAACCAGACCACTGTTAAGGGCAATCAGGGCAATGATCAGTTCTGTGGCGTTGCCAAAGGTGGCATTGAGCAGTCCCCCCAGGTTGGGCCCCACTACG
Source organism: Cyanobacteria bacterium P01_G01_bin.54 (assembly GCA_039180005.1). GTDB lineage: Bacteria > Cyanobacteriota > Cyanobacteriia > Cyanobacteriales > Spirulinaceae > SIO3F2. The sequence goes on from JBCDEB010000040.1 coordinate 42,728, forward strand.
ACGGCAATTTCTTCAGTGGCTGTACCCATCAGGGCCGCAAGGGGGACGATCGCCAGGCCGGCAGTGATAAACGTGACCGTTGGCCCCCAACCCAAAAAATGTGCAGCAATCGAAACGGGGATGAAAACTAACAGTAAGTAGAGGAGTTTATCCATGGTTTTGAATGATTTTCGGGAGGACTGGCGTCACGTGGGAGCTTGGGCGCTGTCCCCACGCATTGTAACCGAAGGCATGGTCGCTAAACGCGTTGTCACCGAGGGGGTTTGGGTTGCGCGATTGTCACTCAGGGAGGGTCAAGCCCCGCAGCGGAAACTGCTGCTGGGCAGAGCTTAAGCCCTTGGCTTGCAGCAAAACGCCAAAATTGCCGAGCCCGGCTGGGTCGATCAGTTGATGCAGGCGATCGCGACGCCCCAGCACGGTGGCAACGGTATAGTCTCCGGTGGAGAGGGCCGTGAGGCGATCGCCAAGGCCCAGGGCCATCAAAAACAGTCCTTGTCGGGTAAAGCCCAGAGGTTGTAGACCCAGCGTTGCCCCCTGCTGCTCTAATGCGGTGAAATTAACATGGGTCGTGAGATCTTGCTGGCCAATATTGATGTAGGGATCATTGTGGCGACGATGCTGGTAATAGGCTTGCAAGGTGCCCTGGTGGCGCTGTGGGTGGTAGTAGCGATCGCTGCTGTAGCCATAGTCGATCGTGAGCAAATAGCCCTGGCGCAGTTTAGCGGCGACGGTTTGCAGCCAGTCCAACGCCGCCAGATTCACTTCTGTGCAATAGTCCTCGGGGTAGGTGGAGAGATCGAGTCCTAAATCTGTGAAATAGGAGGTGATCGCTCCCGTCGAGAGGGAACCGACGGTTTCTTGTAACTGACCGTCTTGGGCGGTGACATAAATTTCCTGGAGTTCGCCCCTTTGCACCACCACCCGATGTACCGGAAATGCATCCACTAACTCATTGGCCAAACAACAGCCCTGGAGTGAATGAGCGGCGAGTTCTGGCCAGTCACACCATTGCACCGGAAAACCTTGGAGTGTGGCTTGTTGCTGGAGCCGTTTCCCCACCGCCCGCTCGATGATCCGATACCGCACCATCGCTGCGCAGTCGGGTTCCTGTTTCGCCAAATATTCCAGAATATCGGCCGCCAGTTGGCCATCGCCGGCCCCCATTTCCACCACATCAAAGGGATCGGGGTGCTCCAGAACATGCCAAAGTTGCACCAACTGCACCGCTAACAATTCGCCAAAGTCGGGGCCAAGGGAAACGGCGGTAAAAAAGTCTCCCTGAGCACCGATCGCCTGCTGATGCTGGCTGTAGTAGCCCTGCTTGGGATGGTAGAGCACCCAGTCCATATAGTCAGCAAAAGTCAAGGGCCCCTGGGCTTGCAGATGTTCTACCAGATGCGCTATGGGGGCGCGATCGCCAGGTTTCATCATGGTTGGAGGTCAAATCTTCTCCTACAATTAATACCAATTAGCATCAGTTCGCAATTTATAGTTTCCCCGCTGGGGATGCTTGCAGACGTCCCCTCTCGGGAGGGGCGGTCTCGCGTAGCGACGACCGGGGTGGGTTCGAGGTCTGGGCCACCCCTAAAACCCTTTGTTTTGAGCACCCCCATGAACGACGAATTTGCCAAAGACAGTTGGGCTTGGCGTCTGGATCTTGCCCTACGCCGCCTTGGGGAATGGTGGCAAGCACTCTGGCAGAGCAATACCCCACGATTCAACTCACCCAACGAAGCGCCCTCCGGCTGGGCCGACTTTTGGCGATTCCTGGGAGATGCGATCTGGTTTATTTTAATTCTCAGTCTTAGCATTTGGGGACTGTGGGCTCTGTGGCGTCTGGCACGACCCTATTGGCGGTTGTGGCAAGAGGCTCGCCCTGTTACTGCGACAGCCCAGCCCAGCCGCCAGTCCCCCAGTCAATGGCAACAGCAGGCGCAACAATATCAACGTCAGGGTAATTATACCCAAGCCTGCCTCTGCCTCTATTTTGGGATGCTGCAACACCTCCATGATCAGGGCCAAGTACCCCATCAGGCCAGCCGCACCGATGGGGAATATCATCGTGCCCTGGCCGAGCAGCCCCACTCAACGCCCTACTACACCTTGCTGACGGTACATCAGCGTCTTAAGTTTGCCAATGCTCCCGCTACTCAAGAGCTGCTCGATCGCTGTTTGGCGGCCTACGCACAACTCTCTTGATGTTCTGACTTCCTTATGAAACGTCGTTCCCCTGCCGTTAAGATTGCACTCGTCATTGCTCTGTTCCTGGGCACTATCGTGTCGCTATTCTCTGTAGCAGCTAGCCCAAGTCAAACGGGTTCAACCTATAACAAAGCCCCGGAAGGCTATGGCGCTTGGTATGCTGAAATTCAGACCCAGCCGGGGATACAGACTGAACGCTGGCAGCGGCCGATCGCCGAGCTTATGGCTGAGTTGGCAGACACCCCAGCCCCAGCGGATGCGGCGTCACATCAAGTGCTCTTACGTGTGGCAACCCCGCAGCAGCTTAATCGGAGCAGTGATAGCCTCGCCCTCGCGGATTGGCTTGATGCGGGGAATACCTTAATCACGATCGGCGTTGCCCCTCCAGCTCCCGTATCGAAAGCAAAATTTCACAGTGAAGTCGCGAGTCCCCAGGGTTCAGTGGTACTAGATACCCGGCGACGGGTATCGCGCCGAGAGGATGTCACCCCCTTGCTTGTCGATGAACATGGAGTGATCGCCTGGTCCGAGCGTCAGGGCCAGGGACAATCGATCCGTGTGGTAACCCCCTACCTGGCTGCCAATGCCTACCAAGACGCGTCAGGGAATTTTGCCTTTTTGACCGCACTGATTACAAACGCTGTCGTGCCAGTGGCTCCAGCACCAGATACCCAAGAAGTAGCGTTGAAACCCGCCCAATCGCAACTGCAAGAGCCAGCTCAAGTCCAAACTTGGCTCTGGATTGATGAATATCTCCATGGTCATGTGGATGCTCCACCCCCAGAGGCAGCAGACGCCAACCAGACGATTTGGGGTTATTTGCGCCGCACGCCCTTGGCGATCGTAGCGCTTCAGGGGGCGATCGCCCTGATCATTCTGCTACTGGCACTCAACCAACGGTTTGGCAGACCCCAGACCCGCCCAGAGCCTGCAACCAACAATAGCCAAGCTTACATTGAGGCCTTGGCCGCTGTCTTGAGTAAGGCCGAGCAACAGGCCTTTGTGGTTGAGGTGCTCACACCGGAGCAGCAACGACAGCTCCAGGTGCAGCTCGGGCTCGGCACCGCGCTGCTTACGGAACCCGAGCTCATTGCAGCCTGGACCGAGCAGACCAGGCAGTCGCCCCAGCGGCTCACCCACCTCCTGCGACAAACACAGCGCAAACAATCCTGGAATAAAGCCCAGCTCGTACAATGGCTACAACATTGGCAACAATTACATCAATCCTGCCTGAATAGTGCTAATGTATTAAAAAGCGATAGCTGATTCTAACTCTCAATTACCATGGCGAGCCCCAGAGTGGCCCATTTTGTCGCGATTAGTGACCTGAGCCAAGCACCAGAGTCCCAGGAGGGTCTTCTGGTTACGGTAGAAGGACGTGGTGGCGACACCAAGCGCAATCGTACCCAGGCGCTTGATCGCATCACCCAAATGTGGGAAAACGGCAATATTGCCGAGCATCTCTTTCCAGATGGCATTTCCCAAGCCAATTTACAATTTGTTCCCCCGCTTGAGGATTTTAATTCCATGTCAGACGCTCCCGAAACTGCTTCACCCGAATTGGCTCCCATTGTGCAGGGCGCACGGGAAATCATTGAACTGACCAAGTTGCAAATTGAAGCCCAAGAGGCAGCGCAAGAGGCCAGTCCCTATGTGCCCATTATTCAGGCGGTCATTGAGCGATCGCGCCCCCTCACAGACGACGAAAAAACCCTCGCCAAGGAGAAGAAATACGGCAAAATCATTGAGCGCTTTGGGGCGGCGATCGCTAAACAAGAAGAGTATCAAGCCCAATGCACCGGCAATAGTAAATTGGTTTTGAATGCGATCGCCTGGCATCAAGAACAAACCCAGCTCACCTTGCCCCAACCGGATGACTCGGAAGAATAGGCCAACAGCGCTTCAGGAATCAATCAGGGCGCTTTGTCCCTAAAGGGGGAGGCTAAAATCCCCAAGATCTGGGGCAGCTCAACAATAAAGTAATCTCGCAGGTCAATTTGGCAAGTGCTATGGGTCAGCGAGAGAAACTTCCACTCGGTTCCCGTGGTGACACAGCCATAAATCTGCCGCTGCTCTGTTCCGGAGCGCTGATTGAAGATCTGGGCTGCCACCATCTCAGCAATACATTGCCCCAGACCCGCTTTAATATTTTCGTTCTTGGCCTCAACCATGGTAACGAGCGGCTGACGGACTTCGTAGAGATCTTTAGCCGCAGTCAAAAGATAGTCACAAAAGCCATTGAGTCCTTGGGATGGATCCACGGTAAAGTCAATGCCCGAGAAAAAACCCAGCTCAAACTGACGCCGCACCGTCAGCAGAATCGGTGTGATCAAGAGTTCCGATCGTGCCTTCTCAGTATTGTTTGCCGTAGCCAGCGGGAGGTTTTCATTGAGGGTTCTCTGAAGCGCTTCATCGGGCTCAAAGGGGGCAAGATTGGCAAATAAATCCATCGTCTCATGGATCGTTAAGCCAAAGGTTTCACGCACTTTAGAAACGGTGAAATCACTGTAAGCCATGGGGAATATTCTCAACTGTGAAATCCAGCACGATTCTAGGGCGCATCATCATTTAAGGTCAGAAGCCTTGTGGAACCAGCGATAGAGTGCCTGATCTAAATAAAAGAGAGGGGCTACAAACCAGTCACAGCAAGCGTTTGATACTGAATCCGCAAAGCATAGGGAGAGATAACCTACTGATATTCCTCGGGCAGGCGGGACGCCTGCGCTACGGGTTTCGCGCTCAATATCCCGTAGCGCGGGCATCTTGCCCGCCACCAGGATCAGCCTTCGCTTTCTGTGTTCATACAATCCGGATTCAGTATGACATCTCAATGATGAGA
>JBCDEB010000041.1:0-47415 GCA_039180005.1 Cyanobacteria bacterium P01_G01_bin.54
TTCATGTCTATTTTTTATTGGCATCAAATCTTATTCGTATTATTTATCCGTTTTGATGAAATGCAAAAGTTATCCTGACTCACGAATTCTAGTGAGGATTTTAGGGATTCCAGTATTTGTGCCTTACAAGTCATTTTATCCACTTCATCGAGTCCTCGTGTACTGGATTGCTCGCCTTAATGTATTTGTTTTAGGGGCATCTCTAGTCTTTGTTGGCGCAGACTACAGAACGGGTGAAATGCTTCTATTTGAGATTTTTACACCTATTTTAGTAATATTCGGTGTCCACATTATCATCTGGAACCTAAACTATCGTAGACATGGTTGAGTTACGGTCTTAAGAGAGAGTATGTTCCTAGAGGGAAAAATTACTCCAATCAGTCGTATTGAGAGAGGGCGCTGGTGCGCTATGGCGGGGCTAAACCGAATTAAACTCATCCTGCAAGAAGAGCCGCCTAACAACACCCTACCGCTAAACCAGGGGCTGAATTTGTTAAACTATTCGGTCGTGGTGGGCATAGACCACTACATCATCCTGTAGGGAAATGTGAGCGATGAGTGAGACATTTAACCGAATCTTAAAGTTGATTCGTCAGCAAGATGTCAAAATCTCAGCCCACGGCTATGACGAACTCGCCAACGATAATATCTTTGTAGCAGATATCATCACCGGCATTGGCCAAGCTGAAGTCGTTGAAGACTATCCTGATTACCAGAAAGGGCCTTGTGTACTGGTTCTCCAAAGAGATAGCCAAAATCGACCCATTCATGCTGTGTGAGGCATTCCCAAAAACGCCAACTCCCCCGCAGTTCTTGTTACAGCCTATCGTCCCAGCCTAGACCGTTGGGAAAATGACTACAAAACCCGAAAACGATGAACAGTAAAACCCAAACCAAAATTATCCGCCAGGGTGACTACATGGCAGAAATCCAAATTACTCTGACCTATACCGAGCATGACTGGTCGCCCTACCTTGACCTCACCGAAGCCCAAAAACTCGATCGCCTGCGCCAAGCCCTCCAAACCAAAGACTTCAAAACTGCGGCCCAGCTTGGTCGTGTTTATCACTTAACCCCTGTGGCAGTGTGAGTTATGTAAAGTGATGGATGCCTTGGGTTTTGTCGCCATTGCTGATATGCCTTCCGAGCCTGGGATTTGAGTTGAGGAGAGAGGCGACGGTAGGCTTGGCGAAACTCAACGGTGGTGAAGGACTTCATCGAGATCCTGGACTCGACCTGCGGCGATATCTGCCTCTGCCTGAGCGATCAGATGATCAAGCCGACCTGCTGCAACATCAGTTTCAATTTGCTGATCCCACAGATCATCAAGATAATCTTGCAACCAGCGGGCAAAGTCTCGAACTTCTTGCTCGGGGAGTTGTTTGACGGTCTGCTCTAGCTCTGATCTTGCTGTTGTACTCATCGCTGCATACAAGGATCTAATTGCCATTATTGTACAAAGTTGATTCTAGCTGTAGAGCGCGTTGGTAGGTGCAAAAACTCCTCTGACCGCAGACAAAACCGAGCATCGCTACGAGGTGGTGCGGCTCTGGGAACAGCCCAAAAGTTTGTTTACTGGCTCGCTGGGTCTGCTGCCCCTAGCTGTGATTGCGAATCCGCAATCGGATAAGCCCGAACAGGTCTTACAAGCCGTAGCACAGCGGATTGAGACGATTCAAGATACCCAAACCAGAAACAACTTAACGGCGTTTGCTGCCCTACTGGCGGGGCTAAAATTAGAGAAAGATGTCATTTGGCAAATTTTCAGGAGTGAGGCAATGCGTGAGTCCATAATTTATCAAGATATTTTACAGGAAGGTCGGCAGGAAGGTTGGCAGGAAGGGGAGCAGCGCGGCATTGAGAAAGGGCGGAAGCAAGAGCGTGAGTTTATCTTGCGGACAATTCTGCCGATACTTAAGCAAGTTGGGTTTCCTGTGGAGCGGATCTTGAATGCGCTGGGGTTGACCATGGCGGAAGTTGAGGACGAAGGTGGAGAGCAAGAAGACGAAATTAGCTAACTCGTGTAATAACAGTAGTTGTAGGGTATTTTAGCAGGTGTAAAAACAACATCATCATCGTTGTGATTTCACTTCCTGCGTAACGCACCAACGGGATATCTAAAAACTGCGATCGGTGCGTTACGGCGGGGTTAAATCGGATTAAACTCATCCTTCAAGAAGAGCCGCCCAACACACCCGATGCAACTGATTTGCCCATCTATACGATGTGAGTTAAAATCTAATCTGGATTTTAAGACACAGCAAAATGCCAAAGAATAATCTTGATCAAGATTTTATGAGAGAAGTAAAGTCATTCTTCTTAAGAGAAAAAGAAGGCAACTTGGGGCCTTATTTATACAGTGAGTCCAACCCGCTCATTACAGATGACAGGGTTTGTGGAGAAGAATATTACCAAAAAATAATCTATGAAAACCCCAATTATTACTTATATAAAGATGAAGTGGCGTTGATACAGGAAACAGCAGATAGGTTGAGTGACCATGTCCCTGCTGATTCAACGATTATAGAACTTGGCCCTGGTACAGAGCAGGCATTCTTGGGTAAAACTATTCCATTCCTTAAAGCGGCTCAGCCTTATCAATATATAGCAGTCGATTTATGTGAAAAATATCTTGTTAATGCTGGAAAATTAGTTAATGATTTATTTCCTGGAATATCTATAAAAACCTTAAAGAAAGATTTCTTTAAAGATATAGATTGGATGCGAGATTACAAGGAGGCTGTCGTCTTCTTTAAAGGGAGTACGATCACAAACCTGGATTCAGGACAATGTTGTGGTTTTTTGCAGGCTATTTCTCAAGTGCTGAAGCCAGACGGTAAGCTGATTGTGGGTATAGACTCTAATCAGGAAGAACGTTCACTGAGACTGGCATATGAGAATCTCGATGTGAGTAACTTCATTCTCAATATTTTTCAACGTATTAACCGTGATTTGCCGATAAATCTATTTGATCCAGATAGGTTTACTTACAAATTTAATTGGGTATCCGAGGAACATTGTGTTAAGCATCAAGTTGTTGCAGTAAAAGCTCAAGAATTTGAGTTGGATGGTATTCCTTTTGAGGTGGCGCAAGGGGAAGTCTTTCATCTAATGAGTTCGTTTAAGTATCCAGTCGATCTCTTTCAATCCATGGCAGAACAATCAGGTCTAATAGCTTTAGACTGTTATAGAAACAATAATAAACGGATGGGAATTCATATTCTAAAGGCTAAGACATAGTTGTATTTATAAGGAGCGTTAGTAGGTGTAAAAACAGATAGAAATTAACATAATCTCACTTCCTACATAACACACTAATGCTATGCCGACAAACCACGATCGGTGCGTTACGGCGGGGTTAAGCCGAATTGTCTAAATCCTGCAAGAAGAGCCGCCTAACACATCCGACTGCCGTGGCATAGCTAAAATAGTGCAATAGAGTTTGTTGTGGATTTTGGTCGGGGTAGCGCCCTTCTACCCCGGTCTCGGCTGCCCACCGATCAACCCTCCGTCACGCAACACACCAGGGCAACCACGGGGGGATTGCCCCTACGGGATTTTCTAATGCATCAAATAAAGTGCGCCATGGCACTACTCCTCAACGGTAAACCGCCAGACAGTTGGTTCCCAACCATAGGCATCCCCCTGGGTTCTGACATGACCCAGTCCGGGAAAGGGCATATGGGGCACCAACAACAGACGGCGATCGCCCGTCACCGTTTCCAGTAACTTACGGCGGGCGATGACCCCCTGCTCAGGATCACCATCAAACGCAACTTCCCAGTCTGGGTTTTCCAGATTGAGCGGATCGCTAAAGAAAACATCTCCTGTCGAAAGCAGACTCTCATCACCAGACGTAATCAGGAATGAAGCCTGTCCGGGGGTGTGCCCAGCAGAATCAACGGCTTGGATATGGGGAATCACCGCATCGCCTATGGCAAATAGAGTGGTGCGATCTTGAATCGCGCTCAGGCTTCCCTGGGCTGCCGCAATCATCCCGGCCTTTGTTGCTTCGTCCAATAGCGATTTAGGCATCTCTACTGTGTCCGCCAGCCAAAAGTCAGACTCTGCCTGGGAGATGTAGAACTGGGCATTGGGAAAACGCAACTGACCATCAGGGTCTAAAATGCCGCCAATATGGTCGGGGTGGGCATGGGTCAAAATGACCGTGTCAATCTCTGTAGCAGCAATACCGGCCGCCGCCAGATTTGCCAGCAGATGACCAGCGGTGGGACCAAAGGCATTGCCTGCGCCCACATCAATCAGCACTTTATGTTCATCGGTTTCAACGTATAAAGCATTGAGATGAGCAAACACATTTTCTGTCGAGAGAAAATGCTCTGTCAGCACCGCTGTCACGGCATCGGGGTCAGCCTTGGGGACGAAGAAATTGGGGGGAAAGGAGAGCGTGCCGTCACTCACGACCATGGCATTGAAATCGCCCACTTTGAAGTGATAGACAGTAGCATTTGTTGGACTTTTTTCTGACGGGGTCTCAGCCGGATCGATTTGGGCGATCGCAACGCCTCTCCCCTGGAGAATCGCGCCATTACCGAATAACACCAAGCCGAGGGTTAGTCCTGCCGCTAGCAAAAGGAGTTGCCAACGCCGAAACCGGCGAGAAAGATAATAGGTTAGTCCTCTCAATAGAGCACCATACCAATGTTGTTTTCTCATATTTACTCCTATTTTTTTGGGTTCTTGAACTGTATTTTTTCTGAACAACTCGCTCAGCCGTTGTCTTAATTTGTTGGATGGTCGGAAAATCATGCTGAATACTTCTATCTAACACACCATTCCACATTTGTCATTGACCTTCTGCCCACCATTGCTTTTGGGTGCATCCCAGTTTGGTAGCCCTCACCCTAAATCCCTCTCCCAAGTTTGGGAGAGGGGCTTTGAATCTTGCTCCCCTTCTCCCAAATTTGGGAGAAGGGGCTGGGGGATGAAGGTAATACTGGCAAAAGTGAGATGCTCCCTTGCTTTTTGCCTGTGCCATGATGGCCATAGAGACAATCGAGAGCAAGATATAGGCGATGATAATGACGTGAGACGAAAGGGTACAAGTCGTTGAAGACGCAAAGCGCACGGGTGTGGAACAACTCGACAAGGTACGATTGTTGTTGATCGGCTGCGCTGACCGTTACACTTGACTCGGTTGAGCGCTAGACATTGCATTGGGGACACCCAACTCAACACACCCCACCCAAACGCATTATGGAGGTAGAGAACCATGCGATCGCTCCTGCGCTGGACTGCCAAATTCGGTGTCATTAGCAGTGCAATTCTGGGCACTTGGCTGGCCACGAGCCTGCCCACCTGGGCCATTCCCCGCGCCGATTTGCTCAATATGCTCAAGACCGTGCCCATGTTTGTGCTGACGGATCTTAACGGTGCGCCCGTCGTACAAAATTTAGGCAATCAGCAGAGCCTGGTGCAGGTGTTCCTGAGCCCCAGCGCGGCTGAAACGTTACTCACTCAGCTCAGAGCGCAGAGTCCTGAGGTGGGTAGACAAGCTCAGGTCTCGCCTATCACCCTGGAGCAGACCTATCTCATCGCTGAAGCCAACGCCCAACAGGGCCTCCGCCTCCGCTACATTCCCACCTCAACCCAACGGGAATATGCCCAAAGGGTTTGGCAACGACAGCGTCGTTCTGACCAGCCCGCGCAGTTTCCAGGGACGCCCCTCTTTGTGGCGCGCGTGGGTCCGAGTTATCTTTCTGTGCAGCAGCAGGGCTCTGAAACCGTTGTGCCGTTTTTCTTTGATCCCCTCCGCCTCGAACAAGTTGTCCAAGAATTTTTGCAGGCCAACCCTGACGCCCAAGGGTCGATTTCGGTACAAGTTGTGCCCCTAGAGGGGGTGATTCGCACCTTGGAGACCCAAGATGATGCTGATCTCGATCGTATTGAACTGGTTCCCCTCCGGGAGGCGCTCGACTATATCACCGAAAATTCTGGGTCGTGATACCCAGGAACTTGGGGGCGACACCGGATAAGTGATAGGGGTTCGAAATTTCCCTGCGTGGACTGTTTGCGTGGACTGTTGGAACATTGAGATGGCATTCCATCCATCTACCCCTTAGGAGTGAGGGTATTGAGACTATGTTGAACTATCCAGCCCTTGAGGCAAACCGAGACACCTATCGGCAACAATTTCAAAACGCCAAACCCTTTCGACATTTGGTGATGGACAATTTTCTGGAACCCGAGGTTGCTGAAGCTGCGTTTCAACGTTTCCCAGCCATGGCTCAGATGGACTCACTCAAGGATATGCGCCAGTCCAAAGCTCAAGATCCCGATTTAAGCAAGTTTGACGAACTGTATCAGCGCATTGTTTTTGAGCATTTACAATCACCCCGACTCTTACGCTTTCTCGAACAAGTGACGGGGATGGGGATACTCCTGCCCGATCCCCAACTCTATGCCTCGGGACTGGCCCAGGGTGAGAATGGTAGTTTTTTAAATGTCCATATCGATAACAGCTCCCATCCGGTTCAACCCTGGTATCGCCGCCTCAATTTATTGGTTTATCTCAACCGCAACTGGACAGAAGCAAAGGGGGGACATATTGAGCTCTGGTCTAAGGATATGTCAGGCGCTGTGGCAATTTTGCCCTGCTTTAATCGGGCGGTCATCTTTGCCACCGATCGCACCTCTTGGCATGGCCATCGCCACGTGAATACTCCCGATGGCGATACCCGTAAATCAATTAATGTCTACTATTTTTCTGAGCAGTCTCCCACGGGTAAGTCTTATTATCATGTCACCTCGTTCCGGGGTCGCAAAGGCGAATTGATGAATCAGCTAGTCTACCCCGTGGATAACTTTTTGCGCTCGACCTTACGGAAGCTACGACCGAAGAAAGATGGCCATGCGGTTTTGTTTGAGCAAGATGATACGTGAGTCTTGTTCCTCAAAACACCGATCGCTCTGTCACAATTGGCTGACCTTCTGTCCTCTCCCCTTGCAACGCCTCCCACAACTCCTGAGCGGCTTCAAACTCCGGATAGAGTGCTAAAGCGTGTGCCAACATTTGCAGAGCCGCAGCCGAATCATTGAGCTCACAATAACATTTGGCTTTGTTGTAGAACATGCCGGGATCTTCCCCATGGAGGCGTAGAGATTCATCTAGATAAGCCAAGGCATCGGAATAATAGCCGAGCTTATAAAAAAGCATGGCCAGTTGAAAGGGCAAATCCGCTTCTTCCCCAATGAAATAATACATTTCGCCGACGTTTTGTAAGGTTTGATAGACATCGGAGCGCAACGCCTCAGGGAGGGTCTCAACCTGGGCCATTAAGTTCTCAAAACAGCCCAGAAAGAGCTTGTGATCCCAGCCACTGAGGCGCAAATAGGCCAAGATTTGGGGCAGGCTGAGGGTATTAAAATGGGGCTCAATGATTTTTTTGAGGGTAAAGAAGTCATCGGGGCTGGCTTGCTCGATCTGGGTTTGATAGGCAAAGTGGGTTTCGACCGGATCGGCGAGCCCAAAGCAAAAGGCACCAATGACAATGCTGCGGTGGCGGTTTTGGGGTAGGAGGGCAATACCGCCTTGGTTTTCGACATAATGGGCGATCGCCGGATAGTTGACCATTAAAGAAAAGCAGCCTTTATGGAAGGTGAGGCGGGGTTTGCCGCGATGCTCTAGGCTGGCATCCTGGTGATAGCCTTTATCGGCGGAGAGCAGGAGGAGGCGATCGCCACTCAGGTGACGCAAATTTTTTAAACCGTTTAAGCCCACGACCGGGAAGAGAAAGGTGGTGGATTGCAGTTGGCTTTGGTCGGTCTGGAGGATTTGGTTAAAGGCGGGGTCGGGGTAGGCGCAAGCGGCAGTAAGGGGGCGATCAGTATAGGTAATTTCTAGGCTTTCTAACAGGTCGGGGTCGCTCAGGTCACTATTGGGCGTTGACGACGTGAGCGTCAGCAGGGTTTCGTAAAGTTGCCCATTTTGGATGGTAAACAGGTCTTGGGGAATGCTATCGAAGAAGTAGTTTGCCAGGACAATCAGGGGGTTTTTCAGGGTTTGGGCCGTGAGGATGATGCCAGCATGAACGAGGGTTAGACTCTGGTCTTGGCTGATATCAAAGCGGGCAAAGTCCAGTTGATTTTGCGCCAGAAAGGGCTGGAGTTTGCGGTGGGTTTGCCAAAAATCCAAATTGCGTTGGGCAAAGTCGGTCATTAAATATTTGACCGGAAGCTGGCTGAGGGGAGAGGGGACTGGGGGGGCAAAAAACTGCTTCAGGAAGTGATAGGCAAAGCGCCCAGAGCCTGCGCCGAGCTCGACAATATAGACGGGGTGGCGGGGGTCGATTTGCTCATTGCGTAGTCCATCCCGCAAGAAGCCCCGGATGACTTGAGCGTAGGCGTGGGCCATAAAGGGGTTGCTGGTGGCGTAATGGGGGACTTTGCCGGTGTTCCACGCGCCCATGCCTTCGCGCTCAAAGAAATTGCGTTGGAGTTGCCAAAGCAGAGATTGGGAGAGGCGTTGCTCAGTTTCGAGGGTGGGCATTGCTAGCGCAATTTAGAGGGTTAGGGATTTTGAGAGGGGCGTTGATTCAAGGGGGCGATCAGTGAAAATCCTATAGGATGGGCAAATATTGATGATTTGTGTTGTGTGGGAGTGTTCAGAAAGCTGTGTTCGATCCGGCTGTAACCCCTGATTTTCCGTTCCCAGAACCGAGATTTACACAAAAATCAAAACACTCCCGTTGTGTTGACGAGGCGATTAATTTTGTTCACCTTATGATTTCGCACTGATATTTTTAATGGGCTGTTGTGCGTTACGTAGGCATGAAAATTGAACAGTTATTGATGGCCACCCTTTCTGCTAACGCACTCTACTGCCGTGGCACACCTTAAATGATGGGTTAGATCAACAAGTAGTAACTTCTTCAAGCATTGGCAATTTTGGGTTTCGCTCCGCTCAACCCAACCTAATCCAATACACCTTTTTAGCTGTGCTATAGCACTACCACTTTGTCTGAATAAACTCCTGTCTGTGTAACGCTAATCGATTTCCTATATCGTCCTTGTAAAAAACAAAGCAAGCCAGCAATCCCGTAGTAATTCTGTTATGACTACTAGTCAAACTCTATAGTAAGTGTTTTATTGTCTTCGTCTACATCAGTCACTTTCCCCTTGACGAGTATGGTATCTTTATCATTTTCATCATCTTTTATCTGAAACTCATAGAAATGATCTTTTATTTTGTCTTCCTTTAAGTCATTTTCACTATAAATATCATTGTTGTCTTTAACATCTGCCATGTAGCCGCCTAAAACATTAGCAAGACTAATGACTTTCTTGAGCCCTTTTCCATATTTTTGCTCTTTCATCGCAGCCTGTTTTTTCCTCTTATGCTTGGCTACATAGTCGCTTGCAGGTTGCTCTAGATGTTGTTTCCATTCTTGTGACATATTATCGAAGAGCTGTTTGATATTATCTCCAGCCTTTTGACTTGGAGAATAAACGAACACGTCGAAGTGCAAATCTGGTTTTTCAGAGAGTTTTAGACGATTATCCGGGAGCCACCTTCCCCCAAATAGCTCTGTTTCTGCATCATTGTCAACTACACCTGTTGCTTCTTGTAACTTTTTGATAAAATCATCAATAGCATACACTTTTCCTCGGGTCTGGAGATCATTTACTAAAGTGTACTTTTCAACATAGCTTTGATGAATTCTACACGTTCCATTCCAGATCTCAACAGTAAAGCTATGAGTAAAGCTATCAATTCGAACAAACATTGATGTTCCATTCTTAGTTGATTCATCATTTGCTTTTCGAATTCCTTCGATAACACCATTGAAGTTCTTGTCTCTCTGAACTGAATGCATGTCTCCGGTCAAAACTTTTTCTATCCAGTTAGACGTTTGACCACAAATGGCAGCCATTGCTTTCGCATCCAGATATTTCTTCATAAGCTCTTCGATTGTCATTGTTCCTACATCAAGCTCGGACAATTGTACTTGTCGATAAACATCACTATAATCAGAGCTCTCGAACGAAGAAATCATTTGAGCAGGTGAATTCAGCAAGACTTCATACCAAGATAGATCTTCAGCATATCCTGCTGCTTTTGCTCCCTGTTTAAACAAGGATTCGAAGAATGGTTCTTGGGCATTATTGGAATCGTCATTGTTATTTTCTTCATTATTATTCTGCTTTTGTTCAATATCGGCGTTATCTTTTTTGAGTCTTTTCTGAACACGAGGAACTTTTTCTGCTTCGCTTATCAAAGCACTCAGCTTTATATATGGCTTGTTTTGACCATCATAATTTTTAACTAGTTTTTCTGCATTCTCGTTAGTAGTATATTCTTTTAAAAATCTTAATAATGCAGAACGTGAAGGGTATTGAGCTAATTGAATTTTTTCGTCATCGTTTTCAACCAGACGCTGAACAACTCCACTCGATCGCCCCTGCAGACTTTTGCCACTCTGCTGCTGCCGATGGGTCAACTCATGGGTAATTAACTTTTGTCCCTCCGTTGACGTTTCATTAAACTTCCCCCGCTTAAAAAATACATCCCGCTGGGTGGTGGCCGCCGTCGCATTTGTCCCCTCACAAATTTCATTGGCCACCTCACCCGTGTGAATACGGGTCTCTTTGACCACCTGCTCGCCCATCACCGGACTCAGCTTCTGCTGCATCTCCCCCGAGAGCGGCCGACCCCCACCCCGAGCCTGATTAATTTTCTGCTCCACTGGAGCAGGCACGGTGTCCCCCCCGCCATCGCCATCAAGCTGTAACGTAGGACGTTGGGCCTGGAGCTGAATTCCCGGCGTATCGCTTCCCGAGTCTAGGGCTGCCGATCGCGGTGCATTGATCTGCTTCACTACCTGCTCCGCTACCTGATCCGCTTCCTGCTCGTAGGGGTCATTGGCTTCCCCCAAGGTCAGGTCTCGCTGCACCACCAAGCCATCTGTCCCCCACAACGGCCCACCCGAATCCGGCGGCGGTGGCATCTGGTCGGTTAGTTGGCCCCAGGGTCGTTCAGCAGCAACCGCTGATTTATCCTGTTCCTCCCGTTGCACCTGGGGCTCAGCAGACTCAGCCGATGGCGAGGGTTGAGGTTTGAATGAGCGGGGCTGCTTGGACTTGGGGGAGGGAGCAGAATAAACCATGGGAGATGTTTAACGCTGAATCAAGTTGGGCCGATCTTATCAACCGGGGCGATATGTATATGTAACAGTTCTGGTGGCGCTTGTTACAATTCCGCCTGAATCGACTCACCGCAAATTCAGACTCACACTCAGGCATTGTAGTTGTCACAGGAGAAACTGAGAACTGATACTAAATCCGCATCGTAAAACCCAAAAAACTAGCGTCCGGGAGGGTTTCAAACCCTCCCCTACTGCGTATTTTGTTTTAGAGATACACAACTCGGATCGAGTATGAGAATTGCGAACTG
Organism: Cyanobacteria bacterium P01_G01_bin.54; assembly: GCA_039180005.1. Lineage (GTDB taxonomy): Bacteria > Cyanobacteriota > Cyanobacteriia > Cyanobacteriales > Spirulinaceae > SIO3F2. The sequence continues at coordinate 11,414 of JBCDEB010000041.1, forward strand.
CGAACTGGAAAAACCCTGTCATGGCCGTGCCCTTCCCCTGTATCCCCCGCCTCCGTCAGCATCTTGAGCAATATATCGCCGGCCAACCCCGCCCTCCCCTCGCTGAGCTCCTGGCGGCCGCCCCAACTCCCCTGGCGCAACTGGCGCGAAAGTTCCAGCTCTCGGCCCTGGAGCAGGGCATCCTGCTGCTCTGCCTGGGTCTAGAACTCGAAGCTAATTTGCAGCCTCTTTGTGCTCAAGCCCAAGGTCGGGAGCAAGCCACGTCGGCCACCCTTAGCTTGGCCCTCGGGCTCTTTGCCGCAACCAATTGGTCTGCCCTCTCGCACCAATGCCCCCTGCACCAATGGCAACTGGTGCATACCGCCAGCGGGCAATGGCTGCTCCAGGCCCCCCTGACCCTCGATCGCCGCATTCTCTGCTACTTGCTGGGCACTCCGGATCTTGCGCCACCCCTGGCTGACTGGCTCACGCCCCTGAGTGCTGCGCGTTTTCCGGTAAAGCTGCCGCCGAGCTATCAAGCCATCAGCGACCAGATCGCCCAGCTCTGGTCCGGGGCGCAGGGCGTTTATCCGCTGATTGTTTTGGTGGGCCGTGATCCGCTGGTGCATCAGCAAATGGTAGCCGAGGCGGGCAATCGCCACCGCTTGCAAGTCTTGGCCCTGCCCGATGCCGTGCTGCCTAGCCTGCCAGGGGAGCTCAAGGCGCTGCAACGTCAATGGGAGCGGGAGGCAATTTTGCGCAATGGAGTGCTGCTGCTGCAGGTGGCGGATCTGCGGGAGGGAGACCACAAAAGTGCAATCGCCCTTTTTCTCAATACGATCAGCACACCCGTTATTGTCAGCTGCCGCGATCGCCTCCCGCCCCTCGACCGAGCAGTGATCACCCTAGAGGTGCCCATCCTGCCCCATGCCGAGCAGTGCCAACTCTGGCAGCAGCAGCTCAATGACCCGGTTTTGCAACCCGGTTCGTTTAATAGCCCCCTTGATTGCCTGATCAGCCAATTTCAACTCACACCCACCACGATCCAATCCGTGGCTCAGCAGTTGCAACAACAAGCGGCGATGGACAGGGATGCTGAGGTAATTGCCAAGCAACTCTGGAACATTTGCCGCCAGCAAGCCCGCCCCAACCTCGACGATCTTGCCCAACGGATTCCGACCCAAGCCACCTGGGAGAATCTGATCTTGCCCGATCGCCCGCGCCAACAACTCGAAGACATTGTGGATCAGCTCCAGCTCCAGGCCGGGGTCTATCAAAACTGGGGCTTTGCGGGCCAAGGCAGTCGCGGCTTGGGCCTGAGCGCCCTCTTCTGTGGTGAGAGTGGCACGGGTAAAACCCTGGCGGCTGAAGTGATTGCGGCGGCCTGCCAGCTTGACCTCTATCGTATTGATCTCAGCACCGTGGTGAGTAAATACATTGGCGAAACCGAGAAAAACCTGCGGCGGATCTTTGATGCGGCGGAGGCGGGAGGGGTGATCTTGCTCTTTGATGAGGCCGATGCTCTGTTTGGTAAGCGCAGTGAAGTCAAGGACAGCCGCGATCGCCATGCCAACATCGAAGTCAGCTATCTGCTCCAGCGCATGGAAGCCTACCAGGGCCTGGCGATCCTCACCAGTAACCTCAAGCAAAACCTCGATCCGGCTTTCCTACGGCGGCTTCGGTTTATCATCACTTTTCCCTTCCCCAAGCCCGAGTCCCGCGCGGCGATCTGGCAACAGATTTTCCCCGCCCAAACCCCCACCCAAGACCTGGACTTTGCCAAACTGGCTCAGCTCAAGATCGCGGGCGGTAATATTCGCAACATTGCCCTCGGGGCAGCGTTTCTGGCGGCCAAAGATCGGCATCCGGTGACGATGGCCCATATCCGCCAAGCCACCCAACGCGACTACCTCAAGCTAGAGAAGCTCTTGACCCAGGAGGAAACGGCGGGGTGGGATGAGGTTAGTTAGCAGTTATCAGTTTGCAGAAACTGTTGGGTTGCACCGCGCAAAACCCAACCCTTATCACTGATTGGGTTTCATGCTTGATACTGAACGTGAGTTTCGGTTAAGCGAAGTTATCGCATTCCTCAAAGCACTGAAATCTCGATGTCAAACCCGGTTGTCAGGGGACCAGCCCCCCGACACCTCCCGCTGAGGTGGAGATTGCCACCTCAGACTCCTGCAATATCGGAGCCAGTACTGTTGACTTCGTCGAGTTTCACAGGCTTTCGTGCTATTTGCTTATCCAGAACTCAGGTTACTGAGCAATTCGATTCATGACAGCGAAACGTTTGATTCAACGGTAGGGGCTGGGTCTCCCTGCCCTGCCCTGCGCTAGTTTGATACATCCTGCAACCCACGGTTCAGGGTCTAGATTGATACCCACGACAACAAGCCGTAATATGCCGAGAGCTTTCTTTATACTTTGGCTAAACAGATTTAATTTTATTGATGTAGATTACAAAATATTTTTTGGGCGTTCGCTGCGGCTAATTGGCCCGATAATCACCTCAAATCCATAAGATTCACCCATGTTGAAAGCGAATCAGCAAAAAAAGAGAAAATATATTGGCTAGCGATAGAATCTTAAGATCTATTTAACATTTTCATCCGTGACTGAATGCCTTCAGCGCTGCGATCGCTCGCTGGATTTTGTAGGGAGACGCTTTGGCAAACCATGTTAGACACTGCCCTCACCTTTTTTAAGGACGAACTTAGCAACTACATCCGCATTAAGACTGATGGGCAAAAAGAAGATCTGGTGCAATTCCCAGAGATTCAGCTTCCCAAAGAGTTGATCATGCAAAACAACGCCATCACGATGCTGTTGGTGAGTTTGGAAGAGGAGCGGACCTTTCGGTCAGGTGCAGTGCGGCCGCCAGCCCTGTCGCGGGTGAATTCAGATGCCCGAGTGCCACACTTGGATATCAATGCTCATGTCCTGTTTGTAGCCAACTTTAAAGATTACACTGAGGGCTTAAAGATCCTGTCGTTGATCCTACGGTTTTTCCAGAGCTATCGGCTCTTTAGCCAGAAAAACTTTCCCAGTCTCCAGCCTGATGTAGACCAGATCTCTATGGAACTGATCAATCTCACCTATCAAGAGCAGAGTGAACTCTGGCGATCGCTAGAAATGCCCTGTAGTCCCTCGGTGCTCTATAAGGTTCGGGTGCTGGTCTTTGAAGACGATGCGCTTGATTCGGTGGATTTGGCTCCGGCAATGGGGGCGATCGCCACCGAACTCTCTGGACGTTAATTGAGCCCTTTATGCCAAGCACTTATTTCGAGTATTGATCTGAGCAGATTTCATGTTGCAATACCAACCCTATTTCAGCCTTAAGATTGTCCATCCCTATTACCCGGATGAGATCTGCTCTGACTTGGTCATGGAACCCACCCCAGACACCGCGCAACAGCTCAAAAACCATCGTTTGCTCTGGCGCACCAGCATGAACAGCCTAAGCCTCCGCCAAGCGATACAAGCCGATCAGCAGCCCCTGGTTCCGGTGGCCATGGAAACTTGCTTTACGTTTTTGCTCCGGCCCCGCACGTCCGAGTTTATGAGTGTGACGCAACTTGAATCGGAGTTCCCGGTTCAGCATTTTTATCGCTTTAGTAATGCCAACCAGACTAAACGCAGCAAAACGAAAATCCTATCGGTGACAGAATTATCACGGGCAGATCTCGTCAAGCCTCAAACCGAGCCCTCGGACTTAGAGTCACGTTGTGCCGCAATCTTAAACCAGACCAATGGTTCCCTCTTTGGCTGCATTGAAATCCACCATAATGCAGCATTGGCTGCCAATGATGGCGAGGATACAAAATTCACCCTTGCCTTGTCTGCCAAAGCCCAAACTTGGAACTACTATCTGGTGGTAAAAAAAGGCATCGCCGCTAATACCTTCTCGATTCAAGACAAGGACAAAGAAATTACCTTTGCAACCGCAGCGATCGCCGATGACACAGACCCGATTGCCACAGCCATCCAATCTCGATTTCCCACGAGTCAGGCAGTGGTGTTGCGATCGCAAAAACCGGTAGCCTGTCGGGCCCGCTCTCGTCCCAACCTGCAACTGATCAAAAAGGGCAGTACTCAACCCTGGATTCCCCATCTTCCCAATCCGCCCAATCAACAAACGACTCAAGTGATTAATCTTTTGGCTCAGATGTAATACCCGTTTCTCCTGTGGAGACGCTACGCGAACGCAATTTATTTTCAAACCGTGCCCTCGCGGCCCACACCCAACCCACCCTGGTCGGCGCTACGCTTGACCGCCCCTCCCCAGAGGGGATTTATGACCTAAAAATCTTCAATTCCCACCAAATCCATGCCGACCTATAAAACACCGAACGTCTACATTGAAGAGAAGTCCACACTTGGGCCGTCAGTTGTGCCCGTGGCTACGGCGGTGCCTGCCTTTATTGGTTGCACGGCGATCGCCGGAACGGGCAATCAATATCGCAATCAAGCCATTCGAATTAGTTCAATTCTCGACTACACCACGCTGTTTGGTGACCCCCATCCGACCCCGTTTACGGTGACCGTCGATGAAGACAATGAAATTAGTGAAATCACAGCCGATAATTCCCCCTTGGACACACCGCAATATTTGATGTATTACCTGCTGCGGCTGTTCTTTGAAAACGGAGGTGGGCCCTGTTATGTAGTGTCCATTGGTGACTACAGTGGCGTCCCTAGTAAAGATGCCTTTCTCGCAGGATTAGCTGCGGTTAAAAAAGAGGATGAACCGACTTTAATTCTACTCACCGATGCGGTGAACCTGGCCAGTGCGGACTACTATTCCCTCTGTCAAGCCGTCCTCAGCCAATGCAACACCTTGAAAGACCGCTTTGGTATTTTTGATGTCTTAGCGGACGATTATGATTTCAATGGTATTGGCACAGGGTTTCGGGAGGGCATTGGCACCAATGACCTCAAATATGGAGCGGCTTACTATCCCTATCTCCAAACGGTTTTGAACTACCATTACACCGAGGCATCGGTCAGCATTAGTGGGGCAGCAGAGACGACCAGTGACGCGCCTATGGGTCAATATGAAACCAGCGAAAATGGTCTGCTTGTGACCTACTCTGGCCCCGAGAGTGATAATCCCCAAGTGCAAATCAATGTTGCCACCTCCGCCAGCCGGAAAAATGTCGCCGTTGCCCTTGACGGAGGTATCTTAACCATTGATATTCCCCAGAAAGGGGCTTCGGTGGCCACGATTCTTGCCGCAGAGACAAACGTTGATGCCTACACTCTGGCGGCAGCGGGAACTGGCGCAGACGATATCACCACCTCCCTAGACGCCACGCCCCTCGAATATGCCGCTGCGGGAGGAGGGTCCACCCTAGCAGATCTCAAAACCAGTCAGACCGGACTCTACAACACCATCAAAACCGCCCTGAGTGGGATGCGCGTGGTGTTGCCCCCCAGCGGTGCGGTGGCTGGGATCTATGCCAAAGTCGATCGTGAACGGGGGGTTTGGAAAGCGCCTGCCAATGTCAGTGTGGCCTCAATCATTGGCCCTACGGTCAAGATCAATAATGAGGAACAAGAGAACCTCAACGTTGACGCCACCGCTGGGAAATCGATCAATGCGATTCGCAGTTTCACGGGCAAAGGAACCCTAATTTGGGGTTCCCGCACCCTGGCGGGTAATGATAATGAATGGCGTTATATTCCGGTGCGGCGCTTATTTAATTTGATTGAAGAGTCGATCCAAAAAGCGACTAGTTTTGCTGTTTTTGAGTCCAACACGGCCATTACTTGGCTCAAGGTGAAGACGATTATCTCCAGCTATTTAGATGGGCTCTGGCGACAGGGTGCATTGGCCGGCGCTACACCCGATCAAGCCTATTTTGTTAGTGTCGGTTTGGGACAAACCATGACAACCCAAGACATTCTCGAAGGTCGGATGCTGATTGAAATTGGCGTTGCAGCGGTGCGCCCGGCGGAATTTATTATCTTGCAGTTCTCCCATAAGTTACAGGAAGCTTAGATGATGTTCTGCCGATTGTATCAAGACCCGAAATCCCCCCTGCCCCCCTTACTAAGGGGGGATGTTGCCAGCTTGATCCTGTAGGTTGGGTTAGCGATAGCGTAACCCAACACAGCCTAATGTATATCAGTTTCATTACTTGGGAGATTAACGCGAACGTGATTTAGAGAATCGGGATTAGGCTGTAGTGCCATAACATAAATTTAATTCAGAGCATTGAATTATCAGGGGAGTGAAACTTTATAACCCTTACTGTGTTGGGTTATCTCCTACGGAGACGCTACGCGAACGTGCCTCAACCCAACCTACATCCTAAACACTTCTTTATCTCCATACCTCTCATCCACTCTAACCATCTAAACACACCCTATGGCTACCTCCATTGATGACATTAAAAGCAAATACCCCCTGCCCTCTTTTTATTACCAAGTTACGATTGGTGATGAAGGGTCGATCGCCTTCTCAGAAGTCTCGGGGCTTTCGATTGAATACGAAACCATCACCTATAAGCATGGTTTGAGCTATAAAGAAGGCAATATCTATATGCCGGGTCTCAGAAGCGATGTCAACTTGACGCTCAAGAAAGGCATTGTTAAGTCTGATGACTACCTACTCTCTTGGCTGATGTCCACCAACCTCAATACAGTGGAAAAACGTGATATCACCATTAGCCTGCTCAATGAAAGTGGTGAACCGACTGTTTCTTGGAATGTCTATGATGCCTTTCCCAAGAAGTTAGATGCGCCGTCGTTTAATGCATCGAGCAGTGAGGTGGCGATCGAGAGTTTGGATCTGGTTGCCCGTGATATTTCTGTGGAGTATTTGTAACGAAGTAATAAAGGTTGCATGGGTGGACTGAACCCGACCCACCCCGGTCTACACTACGCGTGACCGCTCCTCCCGAGAGGAGATATTTTGCTTGATAGGCAATGCCCACCCTAAGCTTATGATTTCTGAAATTCCCGTTGGCTTTAACTTTCTCGCCACCTTTCTGATTGGGGGTATTGTGCCCAACCCACTCGATATTCGGTTCCAGAAAATATCAGGGATGACCTCGACGATCGAGACTTCGGAAATCAAAGAAGGCGGCGAGAATCTCTTTAACCATCATCTGCCCAACCGGGTTACCTATGACAACTTGGTTTTAGAACGGGGCATGGTGATTGGCTCTCTATTGAATCTCGAATTCAATGCAGCGATGAGTTTTATGAGCTTTTCTCCGAGTAATGTTCTGGTGATGCTACTCAATGCCAGCGGTATTCCGGTAGCCAATTGGTTGTTTCAACAAGCCTATCCAGTGAAGTGGTCGGTTTCTGACCTGGATGCCAGCAATAACGCGATCATGATCGACACGATGGAACTGAAATATTCACGGCTACAAAATTTGAGGATCTAGCGCCATGTCAGTGGAAATTCGGGAATTGGTTTTACGGGCTACGATTATTAATGCCACCGGTTCAAACCAGACTGGTGCAGATACCAGCTCCAGTCAAGAGGAGATTATTGCCGCTTGTACAGAGCAAGTTTTGCAGATTTTACGACGGGAGCGGGAGCGTTAGGACTTGGCTATGCTATCAAGATTCCAGCTAGAAAAACTCAAGATTCATGTTTATGGCGATCGCACCCGCAGCGGCATCGCCCAAAGCACCTTTGAGGTCATGTTTAACCCCGAATCCTATTCCTTGCAATATGAAAATGTCTTCCAACCCTATCAGGGAATTAATACCAGCGGGCGATCGGCCAAATATGCCCTCTCGAAGCCCAATGAATTGTCATTGACCTTGATTTTAGACAATTCCGGTGTGGTAACTTCTCCTGGCTTAGGGGGAACCTTGCTCACCGGCAGTGCCCTAGTTAATAAACTCCGTGGTGACAATGACATCGCCAAGCGAGTGCAGCAATTTTTGGAACTCACCACCTATATGGATGGTGAAATCCACGAACCCAAGTTTCTCAAAATTGAATGGGGCGACCTGATTTTCAAGTGCCGTCTTACCTCGGTCAAAGTCAGCTACACCCTCTTTAATCGGCAGGGGCAACCCACCCGCGCTGAACTCGATACCCGTTTTCTCGGGGATATTGAGGATTCGGAGCGCCTCAAGCAAGAAAATAAAAGCTCCCCTGATCTCACTCATACCAGAACCGCCGTGCCGGGTGATACCTTGCCCTTGATGGCCCAGCGTATTTATAAAGATCCCACCTACTATCTCAAACTGGCTCAAGCGAATAAAATCAATAATTTTCGTAAAATGAAGGCGGGTCAAACCGTTAACTTTCCACCAATTAAGGATTAAGTAAAGACCCTAATGCGATCAACTTGAATGAAATCAACTCGGAGACAAATGTTGCATTGGCAGCCCATACCCAACCCACCCCGGTCAGCGCTACGCTTGACCGCCCCTCCCAAGAGGGGATGTTTTGCGTTGAAATCGCCTCTTAGGAGGAGTAAACAAAGGGAAACTTGGGTCGGCTCACTCCGCTTACGAGCGCAAGTTTCTTACTCCTCCCCGTTCGCTTTAGGCGAACGGCGAATGGCGAACTCTTAATTGTGAATTGATATGGTTGGTGTTGTGACGGCGACGATTACGGATATTCAGCGTTCAGAGGTGATGGACGCTGAATATCAGTTGTTGTCAATGGACATCATTCATGAGATCAACAAAATCCCGACCGCCCAACTGGTTTTTTTAGACGGTGAGGCGGCTCAACAAAAGTTCCAGATTAGTAATAGCGACTTTTTTAAGCCGGGTCAGCAGATTGAGATTAAGCTCCGCTACGAAGGTGAGTCAGATGCTGTGGTGTTTGTGGGCTTGGTTGTGAAGCAGACGATTCGGGCTAATCAAACCAAGTCTCTCCTGACGGTTTACCTCAAAGATGCCGCAATTCACCTCAGTCAACAACGGCGCAATGCTATTTTTCGGGAGCAAGATGATATGGCAATTATCAAAGCAATTTTGCAGCCCTATGCCGATGCCCAGAAGCTCAAAGTCGGCTCCTGTTCTCCCACCGCAACGGCAATGAAACACCCCGAGATGGTGCAATATTACTGCACCGATTGGGACTTTCTGCTGGCTCGTGCTGAAGCCAATGGTCTCTGGGTGTTGGTGCAGGCGGGCGAAGTGGCGATCCAAGCACCCCAATCCATTCAAGGAGACAGTACCCCGATTGTCTATGGTCTGGATGATATTTACGACTTGGAAGTGGAAGCGGATATTCGCGAACAATTTGCCGAGATTGATGCCTTTGGCGTGGTTTGGGATGATGCGAATAAGCTCAACAATGCACAGAGTGCGGCAGCCTATAGCCTCAAGCAATCTGCCCTTAAAGCGACAGCAGTCGGCGCAGCCATTAGTGCCGAAAAGTGTCAGCTCATCAGTGGTGTGCCGCTTGATGACAAAGAAGCGGAAACCTGGGCTAGTGCCAAGCTGCTGAAGCATCGCCTCTCAATGCTCAAGGGTCGCGTTCTCGTGGCGGGGCGGGGGGATTTGTACCCTGGCGCTTGGCTTAAGCTGGAAAAATTTAGCAACTACTTTAATGGTGAAACCTTGATTACTGGGGTACGCCATCAAGTCAGTGAGACGGGTTGGCAGACGGATCTTCAGTTTGGCGCATCGGCCCAGTTTTTTGCGGCGAATGCAGCCGATCTTGCTGCTCCACCCGCCAGTGGGCTTTTACCCGCCGTCCATGGTCTGCAAGTAGGGGTTGTCGGCGCAGCCAAGGATGATCCGACGGGCCTGTATCGGGTTCCGGTGCATCTGCCCCGTCTAACCCCAACCCTAGGGAGCCCCACAGACAAAAACGATGGTTTGGTTTGGGCACGGTTGGCCACCTTAGAAGCGGGTCTAGCCGAAGATCAAACGAAAGGACGGGGGACGTTGTTTCGACCTGAACCTGGGGATGAAGTGGTGCTCGGTTTTCTCAACGATGATCCCCGTCAGGCGATTATTCTGGGTTCACTCTACAGCGACAAAAATAAAACGCCAGCTCCGGTTCAACCCGAGAATCTAATGCGGGGGCTCTTCTCCAAGGGAGAGTTAAAGTTCTACTTCAATGATGATGACAAGTCCATTCATATTCAAACGCCCAATAATAACCAGATTATTTTGGTGGATGGAGATGGGGCGATTTTCATCCAGGATGAGAACCAGAATGAATTGGTGATGAATGCGGATGGCATTGCCCTGACCAGTGAAAAAGATATCACCATTACTGCTAAGGGCAAGATTACGTTAGACGGAGCAGAAATTGATGTCAAATAGTTCACTCAAGATTCAAGAATCCTCTTTTTTGGGAACAGGTTGGTCTTTTCCGCCGCGCTTTGATCGTGACCTCGGCGAAGTTGACCTGGTTGCCGATGAAGCGAAGGTGCGTCAGAGTCTAGAAATTATTCTGGCAACACAGCCGGGGGAGCGGTTGATGCAGCCCAATTTTGGCTGTGAATTGAGTCAGTTTCTCTTTGAAACCCTTCAGCAGGGCGTGATGACCAGTGTAAAAAGCATTGTCGCCGATGCGCTACTCTACCATGAGCCCCGGATTAAAGTGAATGAGCTTGAAGTCGATGCCAGTGAGTCGGAGGTGGGCTTATTGCTGATCAAAGTAGACTACACGATTCGTCAGACGAATACTCGCTTTAATTTGGTGTATCCGTTTTATTTGACAGAGGCTAATATCGCCCAATGATTGACAAAATTTACACCTTTGAATTGGATCATCTGGCTAGCGAGATCCCCCCGGCTGCGCCGACCCCCTTGGTAAGGGGGTGGAGATCTTGCAAAAGAATACTCCACTTACATCTTGCCTGTATCCCAGCCGCGTACGTGGCGTCACCCCCCTTAGTAAGGAGGGAAGGGGGGCTCTTGGGTCTCGATTATTATGTGCGATTTGAATTGCGTTAGTTCTAAATGATAAAAAAATGAGCGACTTTATCCTAATTGATGGTGACAAAGCAAAATTCCTCAAGTCTAGCTTTTTGCCTGCTGATATTGCTGTCCGCGACGGTCAACTGACTGCCAGCGGCAAAGGCAATCTAGAGGGGAAAGCCGTTTGTATTGAAGGGGATGAAGCGACAGTCATTGTTCAGGGCTGTGCCTACAGTACGCCCAGTTTCTCAACTGTTAAAGGGGTGGGACTGCTTAAAATCAAAGCTCTGGGCTCGGATCAAGTTGCCACGAAAACGAACAGTCTGGATACACCCATTTTGCTTAAAGGAAGCCTCTTTGATGCCGAGTTCAAAGTAATTGTTCCGGCTCAACAGCTTGTGGGGACGGCGCTCCAGCCGGATAGCCAATTGACCTATGACGGGAAGGGACAGTTTGAGACCAGTAATAACAAGTGGACAGCCACTTAGTGTCGTAATACACCTTAGTTGGTGCATTGGATTATCAAGGAGACATACTTTAAAAACACTGTCTGTGTTGGGTTTCGTGCCTCAACCTAACCTACATCCTAAACACCCTTTTTAGCTGTGCTACGGCACTAGACTAAGCTACCTAGACTCAGACACCCAGACAACAATGGAACTGAAAGCTCAAGATTTTAGAGATGGAATTAGCCAGAGCGATCGCGTCCTTGCCGCGCTCGATCCGGACTCGATTGCCATTGATGAGCAGACCGTTGCTGACTGGCTGCAATTTGCCCAGGACTACGCGAAAAATCTGGTTTATTTCAATGATCAAAACCAACCCGCTGGTGACTGGTCAACGTTTTTTGCCGGGGATGCTCAAGAACTCGCGAGCTTACTCACCGCGATCGCAGCCAACGCTGATCTGGACGAGGAGACGATCGCCCCCGTTGCCAAACCCCATCTCGCCCTCCTCCTCACCTTTTTAACCCTCCTACGTTATCCCCAGGCGCAGTTTAAAGCTCTAACCCAACGGCGTCTCGATTTCTATTACCGTCGGGTGCTGCAACTGGTGGAAAAAGCCGCCCAGCCCGATCGCGCCCATGTGGGTTTTACCCTGGCCGCCAATGAGCAGGCGTATCTTCTGCCGGCGGGGACACGCCTCAATGCGGGTAATGATGCCCAAGGTCAGACCCTGACCTACATCACCGAGAGTGACCTCATGATCACCCCGGCTCAGGTGGCCAGCCTCAAAACCCTCTCGGTGGAGACGGTCTATATTGACCTGGAAACGATTCATCGCCAGCAAAACCGGACGGATGCGGGGTTTGAAGCGATGTTGCGTTGGGGTTTGGGTTGGCCGAATCAAGGCGACCCCCTCCCTCAGCCCAGTTGGAGTGAAGACCCAGAGGAGACCTTTGGCGATCTGCTGACGATGGCTGAGGCGATTCAGGGTCTCGCCACCGATCAGATTTCTGACATTGAGCAGGACTACATCTTAAATCAACTGGGGTTTAGCAGTGTGGCGGAGTTTCAGCGCTGCTTTGCGGCCCATCGGCGCGAGAACGGCGATGCGAATGACCCCGAGATTGAGCCGCCGACAGAACAGGAATGGCAGCAGGTTTATGGTTTTGTGGCCAAGGCTTTCCGCAGACGCTTCAACCAAACTCGGCGCGATCGCCTCAAACAAGCCCATCAAGGGAATCCTAGCCTGGATGCGAATGCGGCCTTTCTCAACCTCTGGTCGGCCGCCCTGGGTGATCCCGCCCCTGGCGACCCCCTGCCCTTTTTCCGAGAGCAGAGCGCGGTGGATCTAAACGCCCTCCTCGCAGAAGTCCAGGGCGATGAACCGGAAGCCGCCGATCGCTTTATTCAAGAGAGCCTTTACCTGAGCGCGGTGGAGTTCGAGCGGATCATGGCAGTTCAGGCGAACTTTGCCCAGGATTGGACCGCAGCGGAATGGCTGGATGTGTATCGGGTGCTAGAGCGAGCCGCGTCCCAGAAACACCGTTTTACCTACCCGGATATTGGCCGCACGGAGCGCCATGCGATTCAGATCCGGGCGATCGCCGATGCCGAACCGGATACCGTCCCCGAGCTGCCCCGGTTTCACCCCTTGCTGGCGACCGAGCAAAGCGATAATTCCGGGTCTGCAACCGAGGGCACAGCCGAGACCATTGGTGCCTTTGGTGTGGCGATCGCCTCACCTGTGCTCATCCTCCAAGAAGGCACCCGCACCATCACCGTCACCCTGGCCTTTGACCCCGAAACCTTCGATCGCCCCTCCCTGATCACTTTTCTGGAGCAAGCCGATGACCCCTTTCGCCTAGCCCTGAGCAGTGAGGCGGGTTGGCTGAGTTTAGCGCCCGAGCAATGGGACATCACGCTGGGGGACTTTTTCCTCTCACCGCCGTTTGGGACCTACAATGCCGCCGACTTCCTCGTGACCGCCCAGGCGGCCGATGCGGTCTTTAGGGACGGCGATCGCGGCCAATATCTCCAGCTCACCGATGGTGGTCTTTATCGTATTGATGCCGTCTTACCGGATCAAACCCAGGTGCGGCTCACTCCCGTTGGTGCGCTCGGCCGCACCAGCAATCAGGTCTGCAAATACGGTTCCCTGGAGCTGCAAGGCGAGGCGACCCCGCTTGCTAATCCAGACTTTGACCCCCAACAGCTCACGATCACCACCCCGCAGAATGCCTTTACTCAAGCCGATGCCGGGGGCTTTATTGTCTGGTCAGATGGCACGATTTACCACATTGCCCAATACAACTCGCGGCGTAAGGTCACGGTGGCCGCCTGGGGGTATCTGCCCGCCCCGGCCGCTAATTCGGTCTGCAAATATCAGCGCCTGGCCTTTAAGCTCCGAGGCACAGCCATTGCTCCCACGTTGCCGATTAAAAAAATCACCTTTACCGAGGCGGCGGCTCGGGAATGGACCCCGGAGGATCTGCGCAGCCAACTGGCCTGGAGCACCGGGCAGATGTATCGCTTGCTCTCGGTCATTGGCGAAGTGGAGGCGATCGGGCAGATTCAACGCACGCCTGCAACGCCCGTGGAGCATTACACCTCAGGCGGTTTATACCTCAATAGCCTCCGGTTTACCGTCAGCCTGGATGATGCCCAGCCCGCCATTGTGCCTCTGGTGGAGCCTGCTTTTGCCACGACCGACCCGATCCTGCAAATTGCCTTCTCGTCTGCGGCCCATAACCGTGCTTACTACAAGATTTTTAATGATCTCTGCCTGGAGCGGGTGAATGTGCAGGTGGCGGTGCAGGATCTACTGGATCTACAACTGCGCAACGATCGCACCATCCTCAAACCCACGAGCCCCGTTGAACCCTTTGGTTCCGAGCCTGTCGTAGGTAATAGCTTCTACTTTGCCCATCCAGAGATCATCACCAAGCCCCTGGATGCCCTCACCCTCAAGCTGGACTGGATGGGGCTACCGGAAGACTTTGCCACCCATTATGCCGCCTACTGTGATGCGGGACTGGCCAAGGGGCCGACCCCATTGACCAACGAGAGTTTTACCGTCCGTTTAGATCTATTGCTCAGTCGCAATTGGCATCCCTTGGGGGAACAGTCCCTCTTTGCCACGACGGCGGGGCAACTCACCAACATCGCCACCCTTACCTATGCCCAAGCCCCCTTCCAAGCGATTCCCTTTAAACGTTATGCCGGAGCGGTGGGCGAGCGGCGCAATGATCTCTTTGAGCAGTCCCGCTATTTTCGGCTGGAGCTCAGCCCAACCCCGTTCCAACACGATCGCTATGGCCTGGTGCTTAGTAAGTTGGCGATTACGAATGCCACTAATGCTGAACCGACGACGGTGTATCCCCCTTACACCCCGACACTCAAAAGTATCGCGATCGACTATCAAGCCTCGGCGGAAATTGACCTGATTGCGGGAGAGGTTAATGGCCCCACGGGCCAGATTTTCCAGCTCAACCCCTTTGGCTGTATTGACTTCCGCCAAACCGTTGCGCCCGATGACCCTGATCCCAGCTATGCCCTCTTGCCCCAATATGCCTTTGAAGGCAGCCTCTACATTGGTCTGCGGGATCTGCACGCCCCCCAATCCCTCACCTTGCTCTTCCAGATGGTGGCGGGCAGCGGCGATGCCGATTTAACCCCGCCGACGGTGGACTGGAGCTATCTGGCGGGCGATCGCTGGCAACCCTTCCAACCGGATGAACTACTCTCGGATGGCACCAATGGCTTCTTGGATTCAGGGATTCTCCAGTTTCTGATTCCCGAGCAGGCGGATACCCACCATTATGTGATGCCAACAGGACTGCATTGGCTGCGGGCCACGGTGGCCGAGCATCCCCTGGCGATTCCTGAATGTTTGGATATTCGCGCCCAGGTGGTCACGGTGACGTTTGTGGATCAGGGCAATGATCCGGAGCACCTGAGTACGCCCCTGGCGGCCGATTCGATTCAATCGTTCGTGGAGCAGCGGGCGGCGATCGCCACCCTTTCCCAGCCCTATAGCTCCTTTGGCGGACGGCGTCAGGAGCGCGATCGCACCTTTTACACCCGGGTCAGCGAGCGCCTGCGCCACAAGCAACGGGCCCTCACCCGCTGGGACTACGAGCATCTCGTCCTCGAAGCCTTCCCCCAAATCTACAAGGTCAAATGCCTCACCCAAGCCGAACAGCCCCGTCGGGCAGGCTCGGCGGAAGTGATGGTGGTGGTGGTGCCCAACCTGACCAATGCCGCGCCCTTTTTACCCCTCGCGCCGAAAGTGCCGCAATATCTACTCCGAGAGATTGAGACCTATCTCCAAGAGCGCACCTCACCTTTCGTGAAGGTACGAGTCAAGAATCCCCATTACGAGCCGATTCAATATCGGGTCGCGGTGAAATTTTATTCAGCATCGGATCATGGTTATTACATGCAAAAGCTCAACGAAGAACTTGTGCGCTTCCTCTCCCCTTGGGCCTATGAAGAACAAAGTGATATTTCCTTTGGCAGCTCGATCCATAGCTCGACCGTGGTGCATTTCATTGAAACCCGTCCCTATGTGGACTATGTGGCTAACCTCAAACTCATTGAACAGATTGATCTCAATACTGACCCCCATTCTCAAACTGAGAATGTCATCTACCAGGTGAATCCTACCGGGATTGCCAAAGTCAAACGAGTGGACTCCATCTTGGTTTCAGCTCCTAAACATATCATTGATCTCATCACGACATCCTACTATGTGCCGGAAGCCTTTGAGGGCATTGGCTATATGGCGCTGGAGCTTGATTTTGTGGTGACTTGATTTATTGAAAAATATCAAACTTAAAACCCGATGCATCTTATGACTTGGCTAGCAAGATCTCTCCGGCTAACGCCATCCCCCTTACTGGGAGCATCCCACTTTTGCCAATGCCATCTCAGTACTACCTTCCAGCAATCTCCCTTCCCCTCATCCCCAGCCCTTCTCTCTGGGGAGAAGGGGGTGTTTCCTCTCCCTAGGGAGAGGATTAAGGTGAGGGGTTGCGTAACTGGGATGCTCCCCCCTTACTAAGGGGGGCAGGGGGGATCTTGGGTCTAGAAATATTTTTCAGTTCTTATCTTAATTCGAGGCAGGCATCCCGCCTGCGCTACGGAAACAGAAGAAGAGATCCGTAGCGTGGGCATCGGTATCCCTCCGGGAGGCTACGCCAACGACAGGCTCACCGCACCGCTTGCCCGTCACAGTCTCCCCTTAAATTTATCTAACTTAATTCTCTATCGCTTAGCAATAACAACTCCCGATGGTAAACACTAAAACCAGAGACCAGCTGCAAAACCTATTTAAGTCGGGGACTAAACCCTCTGAAGCAGATTTCAAAGACCTGATTGGTTCGTCTTTAAATCTTCAAGATGATGGGATTGAAAAACCGGCCGAGGCAGACAGCCCGCTGAAAATTTCGGCTCAGGGTGAACTGGAAAATGTCTTGGATTTCTATGGCGGCCAAGCTCATACTTGGCGGTTGAACCAAAAACCCACAAAAACTGCTCAGGGCCTGAATCTAGCCACCGCCGCAGGAGAGAGCAAGCTGTTTATTGAAAGCAGCACGGGCAATCTGGGAGTGAGCACCCTGACGCCAGCGGCCAAATTGCATATTGTGCAAGCGTCTGAGAATCAGCCTGCCCTGCGAATTGATGATACGCTCAACGACACAACGCCGCTGGTGGTGGATGCGGCGGGTCAGGTGGGCATTGGCACGGATGCGCCCACAACCCAACTGACGGTCAAGGGTGCGGCAAAGATCACTGACAGCTTATCGATTGGAAATCGCCTCAACCTTGCGGATAATGCCCAAATTGTTTGCAATAATGATAACAACCATCGCCTTCTCTTCCGACGCAGTGAGGATATTCTCGAATTGCGGGAATATGGCAAGATTGTTTTTTCCTCGGGGTCTCAGGGGGGCTTGAAAGGCAAAGAAACGGCCCGGATGGTGCTCGATAAAGATGGCAATCTGACCGTTCAAGGGGGTCTGTCCGTTGTTGGTGCTGTGCAATTGGGTTACGAGAAATCCAGCTCCGACTTGGGGGCTTGTGTCCGCTCTGGGTTTTATCAAGGGGACAAAGCCAGTGGCGCTGTCCCCGACTCCAGTCATACCTGGAATCATTTGATTGCCGCCCGTCATAGTAATACAAGGAATCATCACCAACTACAAATTGCTTCTGCTTATACCAGCAATGATCGTCTCTTTTTTAGGAAAATTCGTAACTCCAAGGCCGTCACCAGTAACCCAGATTGGCATGAAGTCGCTACCCGGGGCTCCAATACCTTCACAGGTGATCAATCGGTAACAGCCGGGCAGCTCAAAGTGGTTGCTGGACATAATAATAAGACTGCAACCATCGGCACATTTTATGCCCAAAATTTAACCCAAGGTGTTGGTATTGGTTATAACCGAATTGAGGCGATCGGCAGTAATGAGAATCAAGATATTTGTCTCAACCCCAAAGGCAACGGAAAGCTGGTTATTTCTAATGACTTAGAAGTAACAGGGACAATCGTCGGTAATATTGATACCAGTCAAATAAAGACGGGGACTTTGAATGTCGATCGCATTCCCAACTTAAATGCCAATAAGATCACAGCTGGGAGTTTCCATGCTAATCGCATTCCCAATTTAAATACCAGTAAGATTACAGCCGGGAGTTTCCATGCCGATCGCATTCCCAATTTAAATGCCAGTAAGATTACAGCCGGGAGTTTCCATACCGATCGTATTCCCAATTTAAATGCCAACAAGCTCACAGCGGGGAGTTTAAATGCGGCGCGAATTCCCAACTTAAATGCCAATAAAATTACAGCCGGGAGTTTAAATGCAGCGCGAATTCCCAATTTAAATGCCAGCAAAATTACAGCCGGGAGCTTTCACGCCGATCGTATTCCTACATTGTCTGGCAGTAAAATCAAGAATGGCACCCTGCAAGGAACAATTGGTATTGGGGGCTGGCTATATATCAAAAATGGCAAAGGGATGCGATTTTACGACACCAGTAATAAAGACTATTGGCGGATCTATCCCCAATGGTCTGATGCGGATGATCCGGATTTAATGTTTGACTATAGTGCCAAAACCAACAAGAAAGATTGGGTTCGGGGTTGGCTTGATCCTGGTGGTGGCTGGAAATCACCGAGCGATCGACGGCTTAAATGTGATATCCAGCCCTTAACCAATATCTTAGAGCGGGTTTTATCCCTTCAACCCAGATCTTACCATTGGATTAACTCAAGCCCTTTAGCCAAAGTACAAGTGGGTTTTATTGCCCAAGAGGTTGAAGAGATATTTCCTGATTTTGTGTCCAATCAGCATGATTATAAAGGCTTGGGCTATGCGGATTTTTCAGTAGTGGCAGTAGCGGCTATTCAAGAACAACATAATCTAATTATCAAGCTACAAGAAGAGGTCGCTCTTCTCAAAAGCAAGCTGGCATAAAAATCTCTATTTTTTTATCGTTCAACCAGGAATGACTTCCGATGGCAACCCTTAAAACGAGAGATCAACTCCAAAGACTGTTTAAGTCGGGAGATAAACCCTCTGAAGAGGACTTTAAAGACTTGATTCAGTCAAGCCTCAATGTCAAAGATGATGGCATTGAGAAACCCGCTGGCACGGATAACCCTTTAAAGATTACGGTGAATGGTGATCAAGAGAATGTACTGGATCTCTATGCGGGTCAAACTCATACCTGGCGTCTAAACCAAAAGCCAGTTCAAACAGCCCAAGGTTTAAACCTGGAAACCGCCAGTGGCACCAGTAAGCTCTTTCTAGAGAGCAGCAGCGGGAATCTAGGGCTAGGGACGGTGAAACCGATCGCCAAAGTTCATATCCAACTCCAAGACCTGAGCAACCAGCATGCCCTCCGCATTGATGATGAAATGGGCGATACCACCCCCTTGGTTGTCAATGCCGACGGCAATGTGGGCATTGGCATGGATGACCCGACTAACCCGCTCGATGTGAATGGCAATACCCGTATCAGCGGCACGTTATCGGTGGCTGATTCGGTTAACTTGAGTCGCAATGCGGTGGTGTTTGCCGAGAACGGGCAAATCCAGAGTCAAGATGAGACCCATCAGATTAGCTTCAGCGGTAAGGGTCTCGAATTGCGAGACACAGGACAGATTGTGTTTTCCCCCGGCAAAACGGGCGCAGCCACTGACCAAATGGTTTTGGATACTCAGGGCAATCTCACTGTTAACGGTTCTGGAACGCTCAATGGCACAGGAACGATTAAAGGCGATGCCAGCATTGGTGGACAGTTAAGCATAGGGGGCAATACGGAAGTATCTGGTGCATTGAACATCACCGAGAATACCCAGATTTTGGGTGCATTAACTGTCACAGGTAATACCACTGTCACCGGGACTTTAACTGTTGCGAATACCAGCCTAAGTGCAACGGAGGTTGTATTCGCTGAAACAGGGCAAATTCGCGTTAAAGATTATGCCCATCGGATTAGCTTTAAAACCGATGGTTTAGAACTAAGAGACACAGGAAAAATTGTCTTTTCGCCGGGTGAAACTGATGATGCTGCTAATCATCAAATGGTATTAGATGAGACCGGTAATCTCACGGTCAATGGGTCGGAGAGGGTCATGGGAGATGCTAATGTTGCGGGGCAGCTCAAGGTAACGGGGGCGACGAGCCTGGGGGGAAATCTCTCGGTTTCAGGGACGACGGAACTCGGTTATGCCCAGGAGGTGATTGATTTTAGTGATTGTTTAGCTTCTGGGTTTTACCAGGGGAATAAACCTGAGGGCGATGTCGCTGATACCACCGATGACTTGAGCCATTTGATCAACGTGCGTCATAACGATACAGGGAAGAATGTTCAGCTTCAAATCGCAGGCACTTACACTGTTAACGATCGCCTCTTTTTCCGCAAAATCAAAAATAGCCAAGCCATCTCCGATACCCAATCCATCTGGCATGAACTCGCGACCCGAGGGGCGAATACCTTTAACGGTACACAAATCATAAAAGGTGTTCTAGATGCCACCAAGATTGTCGGTGAAGGTGCTTTTGTGGTGGGGATGATCATCATGTGGTCCGGCAAGGTTTCAGAAATTCCCACAGGCTGGGTTCTCTGCGATGGGAAAAATGACACTCCGGATCTCACTGAACGCTTTATTGTTGGAGCCGGGGCGAGTTATGAACCGGGGGATAAAGGTGATCCCGATTCCCATAGCCATAACGTCAATCCCCCCAAGACCGATACCAATGAAACGGGGGGGCATAGCCATAAATTTCCGGATAACTGGGGGAATGACAAATTTTTGCGGGGTGATATCCGTTGTATTAAAAAAGGATCGACGAGTATTGGTGACCAAACGACACAAGATGCGGAGACCCATAGCCATTCGGTTGATATTGCTGAGTTTGAGAGTAGCCAAAGCGCTAGCTTAAACCGCCCGAAATGGTATGCGTTGTGTTTCATTATCAAGATCTAGTACGGGGCGGCAGAATACCTGTTGGACAAGCACTTTCAATAAACAAATCCTGTATTCACACATAAACCCCGAACCCACCCCGGTCAGCGCTACGCGCGACCGCCCCTCCCAAGAGGGGATTAGTCCGTTTCCCCTTTCCCCCTTAACCTTTGCCCTTTCCCCCTCCGAACTTTGAACCCTGAACTCTGAACCCTGAACCTTGAACTCTAACCTCCCCCTCACCCTTTCCAACACCCCCCTTGAGCATCCCGGCATGGACTATGCCCGGCTGCGTCAAGAGGGCATCGAGACGATCGCCAAGCTCTCAGGCAGTCGTTGGACGGATTACAACAGCGCTGATCCCGGTATTACGATCCTTGAAGCCCTCTGCTATGCGATCACTGACCTCAGCTATCGCCTTAGCTTTGAGATTGAAGATTTACTTGCTGCCCCGCCAGGGGAATCTCGTCCACCCCTCTTCCTCACGGCGCGGCAACTTCTGACGGTCAACCCCCTCACCATTAACGACTACCGCAAGGTTTTGATTGATATTGAAGGGGTCAAAAATGCTTGGCTTGAGCCGATTGATGCCCCAGAACCGGCGATTTACTACGATGCCAGCACCGGCAGCTTGGGCTTTAGCCAGGGCGACTTGGGTTCACCAGTTTACATCCAAGGAACCTACCGGGTCTTGCTGGAAAAAGAACCCACCTACCGCGATCAGCCCCTGATCCAAGCCGCAACCGCGAAGCTCCAACAACAGCGCAACCTCTGTGAAGATTTTGCCGAGATTCGCGTCCTGCCGATCGAGACGATTACGGTGCGGGCAGAGATTGAAATTGCCGATCAGGTTGACCCGAACCGTTTAATGGCGCGGCTCTATCGGGCGATGGCTGCCGATATTTCCCCTTCCCTCAAGGTAAAGACCTTGCCGGAGCTGTTAGCGGCGGGGATGCCCGTGGAAGAGATTTTTGCCGGACCCGTGCTTGAGCAGGGATTTATTGATGACGACCAGCTCCGGCAGTTTCAGCGGAAGACGGAGCTCCATGCCTCGGATCTGATTCAGGTCATTCTCAATCAGTCGGGGGTGAAAACGGTGCGCAGTTTGACCCTGGCGAGCGATCGCTCCCCCACGCCAGAAATTTGGGACCTCGACCTCGACCCCCAATTGACCCCGAGCCTCAAGGCGATCGCCAAGGCCATCGCAGCGGGGGATATCCAGTTCTACAAGGGTCAGATTCTCTGCCCCCTGGATGCTGCCAAGGTTAATGCGGGGGTTGCTGCTTTAGCAGCCCAGTCTCCCCAGACCTTAAACCGGACTGACCCCCAGGATCTGCCCATCCCCACGGGCGACTATCGGGAGCTGGCCGACTATGAAACGATTCAAAACGAATTCCCCCTTGCCTATGGCATTGGCGAGATTGGTTTGCCCGCCTCTGCCCCAGCGTCCCGCAAAGCCCAGGCGAAACAACTGCAAGCCTATCTGATGGTGTTTGATCAGCTCCTGGCGAACTACTTTGCTCAACTGGAGCATCTGCGGGATCTCTTCTCCCTGAGTGATATTGAGATGCAGACCTACTTCACCCAGAGCATTGCCCATTTTCCGGCGGGACAAATGGTGTTGAGTGAGGCGTATGCTGACTTTCTTGGGCGATCGCCCGTCAGCGACACCCTCGAACTCGATCGCAAAAACCGCCTGCTGGATCATCTGCTGGCCCAGTACAGCGAAACCTTTACCGACTATTCCCTGCTCTTTCCGGGGTCAGATCTGTCCACGCTCGTGCTCAAGCATAAGGCGGCCTGGGTGCAGCATTACCCCAAGGTCAGTGCGGGACGGGGCCAGGCGCTCAACTATACCCTGGACCCCAACAATGCCCAAACCTTTGAGCGTAATGTCTCGGGTTTGAAACAGCGGGTGGCTGGCCTGCTGGGCATTGCGCCCCGGCGGCAGTTTTTATATGCCTCAGACGAGACTGAAGTGGAAGGCTTTTATTTGGTGGAGCATCTACTCCTACGTCCCCGTGCCGAAGATCTGCCCCAGGTTGATTTAGATGCCAATCCTGATGCGTCCTTGGACTTTTTGAGTTTTTCTGAACCGATTACGGAATTTCAAGCGGCGAGTCGTGCAGGTTATGTGAGGTGTGTTTCTCCGGAACATGGTTTGGCAGAGGGCGATCGCCTCGATATTTTCTTTTCGATGTATTACAACGGCACCTATACCGCCACCCATATCACCGCCAACACCTTTGAGATTCAACATGAGCGAGTTGCCAGTGAGGTTGTCGATCGTGGTGCATGGGTGCGATCGCAGCAAAACCCTGATCCCTTTTCGTTTCAACTCAGTGTGGTGCTGCCGGATTGGCCGGCTCGGTTCCGGGAGGAGAATTTTCGGCAACTGATCCGCCAGACTTTGATTGCCGAAACACCGGCTCACATTAGTCTCCATATTCATTGGTTTAATAAAGCGCAAATGCAAGAATTTGAGCCCACCTACGCGATTTGGTTGCAACAGTTGGCGGGTCGCGCTCAGGGTATCATTCCGGAAGAAAATTATGCGAGTCGTTTGCTGGCTTTACTGGAAATTGGTTCTAAGACGTTCTACGAACCGCCGACTTCTCTGGGGTATATGACCATCGTTGAAAATGAGGATGATCCGGTCGAGAATCCGTTCGTTATTATGTGATATAAATTCTACTGAGCAACTCAGCCACCACCCTTGCCCAGCCCTCCGGCGCAGGCGCAGGCGCAATCTGCCAGCCCCGCCCTTGTAAACCAGGGTGTGGCCCCGCGCTACCGGGAATCACGATCGCCATGTCCACCTGCTCTAGCATGGCCAGGTCATTGGGACTATTGCCCAAACCCACGGTAAAGACCTGAGCCTCCGGATGCGCCGCCTGGTAGACTTGCACCAGCCATTGCACGGCGTGTCCCTTGCCCGATCGCGCCCCAATCAGGTGAGAGAAGCGATCGCCCACCACCACCTGATAGCCCAATTCTGTGACCACTTCACGGAGGCGATCGCCCGCAATCTGCCGAGGCGTTACAAAAGGCTCCGAAAAATCACGGGCTTGAGCCAGTTGAGCCGCCGCAGCATTCAAGCCCGTATATTGCTGCACTTGAGCCACCGTCATATCCCCAAACCCCAGCAGCTCACTGTCCAGACGCTGAGCCAGTTGCCGCAACGCCTGGCGGGCTTGGCCATAGGTCAGATCCAGTTGCAGAACGTGATAGCCATCGTCTTGGACTGTTTCTGTCGTCAGGGGAAAATTGCGATCGCCCACCGGGATGAACACCCCACCGCCATTCTCGACAATAAAGGGATCACTGAGCCCCAAGGCTTGGCGAAGTTCCGCCACCTCGGCACGGGTCTTGCTGGTCACCGGAATAACCGGAATGTGTCGTGCCTTCAACTGCCTCAGAACCGGAACTGCTGCATCGTAGGCATAATCTCGATGACCCAAGAGGGTGCCATCGAGATCCGTAAGTAAGAGCAATGCCGCCTGGGGTGGAATGGAGTGAATGGTCACTTTATTAAAAAAATTAATATTTTTTTAATAATTTAGCGGACAATAGGAATACCTTCCCCGGATGAACGAATGGAATACAAGCAAGAGTTGATCACCACAATTCATGACTATGGTTGTAATCTCGACCAGCGGGAAAGTCGCCTGCTCGATCTCGGTCATACCTGTGGCACTGCCGTTGTGATCCCGGCCTTGTACGAGGAGCTAGAACGCCCCGCCCTCACCAGAATTCGCGATCACCTCCAAACCTGTCACTTTATCCAAACCGTAGTGGTCAGTCTCTATGCCAAGACGGCTGAGCAGTTTGCGCGAGCTGTGGCTTTTTTTGATCCCCTGCCCCAGACCGTCCACATCATCTGGGAGAACGGCATTCGGGTCACGCAACTGATGCAATCGCTGCGCGATCGCGGCCTCGACCTGACTGCCTGCCGGGGCAAGGGCATTGCCGTCTGGCTGGCCCTAGGCATCGCCACTCTGGGCGCAGAGGCGATCGTCCTCCATGACGCCGACATCATCACCTACGATCGCACCTATCCCCTCAAGCTCCTCTATCCCCTGGTTGAGCCCGAATTTGGCATTGCCTTCAACAAAGCCTACTATGCTCGAATTGGCGGCCAGCCTCGCCGCTTCCATGGTCGCGTCGTGCGTCTGTTTGTCGCCCCCTTGTTGAGTGCCCTCAATGACATCTTTGGTGAGCGGGACTATCTCCGCTACCTGCGCAGCTATCGCTATCCGCTCTCGGGCGAGTTTGCCATGACGCGGGATCTCGCCCTGAATATCCGCATTCCTGGCAACTGGGGCCTAGAAGTCGGTCTGCTGGCCGAGGTCTATCGCAACGTGGCTCACAAGCGCATTGCCCAAATTGATCTCGGCCTCTTTGACCATAAGCATCAGCCGCTGGGCGACCATGTGGGCGAAGGCTTACAGAAAATGTGCCGTGATATTTTGCGCTCCATCCTCCGTACCCTCACTGAGACCGAACAGGTGGTGATCTCAAGGGAGCATATCCATGCCCTGCGGGTGAAATTCCGCCGTGAAGCCCAAAACTATACCCGGCAATATTTCATGGATGCCCGCTTTAATAACCTGGCCTACAACCGCCATGAAGAAGAGGTGGCGATCGAGCGCTTTGAAGAGGTAATCGCCCAGGGGGGTGAACAATATTCCAACGATCCAATTACCGATCAAATCCCCGACTGGGCCCGTGCCCTTGCCGTAATGCCAGACTTCCGCGAGCAGCTCCTCGCCGCCTGCGAGGCCGATGCCGCTGAGATTCGCGCCCTCAACAATTGCCAGAGCAACTATGCGATAGCGGTTAATATTTGATCATCGACGTCACGTCGATCCTGCACACTATATATAGACTCCAGATCCCCCCTTCCCCCCTTATTAAGGGGGGGACGCCATAAGCGGCTGGGATAGTTGGCTTGAGCAGGATTTGAGTATAGAACCCCCTTACCAAGGGGGTCGGCGTAGCCGGGGGGATCTCGCTAGCCATGCGAATCGGTGTAGCCAAACCCGTCTTGGTCATCGCGAAAACAATTATGTGATGCATCAGAGGTAAAGCAAATGGGCTTCTACGCACGGGTAATCATCCCCACGATCATGGATTGGACAATGGGTGGCCCGGAAATTGCGGCCTACCGTCAGGCCTTGCTAGCCGACATCGCCGGAACGGTATTAGAAATTGGCGTAGGCACCGGCTTAAACCTAGCCCATTACCCCGAGACCGTCACCGCTCTGACCACAATCGACCCTAACCCCGGCATGAGCCGCCGCGCCCGTGCCCGCCTGACCGCGCTCAACTGCCCCGCCGAGCATCAGGTGCTGGGTGGCGAAACCCTGCCCATGGCAGCCGCGAGTTTTGATCATGTGGTTTCAACCTGGACGCTCTGTAGCATTGCCCAAGTGGAGCAGGCCCTCGCAGAGATTCGGCGGGTGCTCAAACCGGGGGGACAGTTTCACTTTATTGAGCATGGTTTGGGCGATCGCCCCACCCTCCAAACCTGGCAGCATCGTCTAACGCCCTTGCAGAAAATCATCGCGGATGGTTGTCATCTGGATCGTGACATTCCTGAGCTTGTTGCCACGCAGTTTAGTCAGGTGGCGATCGAGGCGTTTAACATTCCCAGTTTGCCGAAAATTGTCGGCTATACCTACAAAGGTGTAGCGACAAAGTAATGCCAGTTCGCAGTTATTAAACGCGAGTTCTGGATAAGCAGACATCGCGAAAGACACTGAAACTCAACGAAATTAACAATACTGGCTCCGATATTGCAGGAGTCTGAGGTGGCAATTTCCACCTCAGCGGGAGGTGTCGGGGGGCTGGACCCCTGACAACCGGGTTTGACATTGAGATTTCAGTGCTTTGAAGAATACGATAGCTTCGCTTAACCGAAACTCACGTTATTAAGCGACTGCTAGATCCGAGTTTAAGCTGGATGGGTTGTTACTGGAGTTCTGTAATGAGGAATGAGGGCGTGCATCAATAGTCATCATCCGCCACACAGATGCCTTTGCACTTGATGCCGTTGCTGGCGGTGCGCAGACAATGGGGACAGAGGATTTTTTCTGCGGTTTCGGGGGTTTGTTGATCGGTGGGGTTTTGGGCTGGAGCGGGTTGCACAGTCATCGATTGAGCAGCGGATGGGGTTCTCTATGACTGTATTTTACAAAAGTTTACAGGTTGGGGCGGGCGATCGCTCATTCTCATCCCAAAGAGACTTGGGGTAAATTTGTAGAGACCATTGTGTTACCGGGTATGTCATGTATCGAGTTTGTGCGGCTGCGATCGCCACTGCTCTGTCCCTCAGCAGTGCACCAGCACTTTCAGCCACATTCAGTCCAGTCTTGATGGAAATCAAATCAGACCTCCATAGTCTCGATCAAGAAAAACAGTCTTTCATTATCAAACTCTCAAAACAAAGCCCAAGAACAAAAGGGGACTTTTTCGCGCAATCGGACACAAACTCAGAACCTTCTGAAATATCTCCTCAGCCCGCTCAACCCAATCCTTCTGATTTATTGAAACAGTTTCCACTTCTTTCTCTGTTTCTCCTGGTTGTATTATTCCTTTTGGGTGCTTTCCTGCTTCCTTGGCTGAATAGTATTAAAATTATATCGGAGGGCAACGAAGCCCTTGTAGAAAGATTCGGAAGATACAATAGAAAGCTAACTTCTGGTCCTAATAGGGTAATTCCCTTCATAGAAACAATTGTTTGCGAAGACACCATAAGGGAAAAGCCATTAAGGCTTGAGCTAAAAAATAGTCTAAGTAAAGACGGGGTTCCAATGGAGATAGAATCTTTCGTCCACTGGAAAATAATAGACTTAGAAAGAGCATATTATGTCGTTGAAGATATAATAGGTTTAATTAGTGATTTGGTTAATTCGGAATTAAGGGCTTTGCTGGCATCTTTTGATGCAGAAAATGCTCTTTTGTCTCACAGGACAATCAGTGATGGCTTTCGTGAAAGAATAAATAGATCCAGTGAGATCTGGGGGGTTATCGTTGTTCGTTTGGAAATCAAAAGGATTTCTGCGGCTAGTTCTTTTATGGAGGCACTAGAAAGGCGGGCAACCAGCCAAATCCTACAATCAGTGGATGGGGATACACTCAACCTTCCCTTTGAAAATGGCATCGATGGTCAAGCATTTCAATACTCTTGGAACAAATTAAAGATTGAAAATGAGGGGATTGAACTCAAGATTGTAGGACTTGAGGAAAGAGAAGATGGTTTTGTCGTTGTCAAAGTCAAAGTTCCAACAGATAGTGATGCACCAAAGCTCTATCATGATTTCATGAAAAACTATGAGAGCATGGTTCATGCCATCGAAGAGAAATACCGGGCAGAGTTAGAAGGGAAAGATGCACAAATCGAAATTTATAAGTCGAGTGTCCTAACTGTAGAAAGAATTGTGACCCAACTTGCAAGTCGTCCTCAAGGGGAGCAAACATATAATATATCATCAGTTAACACTAGCGAAACTAAAGCACTCATGGATAATAACAGCGATCAAAGCCGGAAAATCGAGATTGGTAGCGTAGGCCATGATCTCACGGCGAGCGGTGCAGCCTTCAACTTGGGTGAGATCAGTGACACAGTTGCTAACACGATCAATCAACTCTCTGAGAGCAGTTCATCTGAACAGACCTCTATTAAATCGATTCTCCAACAGCTCCATCAATTGTTTACCGGCGACGAAAATCTTACGGAGGAGGATAAAGCAGAGGCACTTGAGCAGCTCAAAATCCTAGCAAAAGCCAGCCAAAATCCGACTGAGGGCACAATGCGCAAAGCCGCCAAAACTGCCATGAAGGTGCTCAGAGGGACGATCGCCGCCTTGCCCCCGACTGTGGCGATCGTCAAAGTGTGCAATGAACTACTGCCGAAGTTGGTTGAATTTTTGGGTCTTGGCTAAAACTGGAGTGTGTCACTGATGTTAGCGTCTAAAAACAAAAATAGAGCTTGCTGAATTGTTTAGAGATGACCGTCTTAATCAGCCCCGGTTTATTCTTCAATCGCCAACTCCTCAGCGGTCACTCCCACAACCTCCAACAACGGTTCTAGGGGCACATTCCATTGTCTCAGCAGTGGCATGATTTTTCGCAACGTCTCGATGCGACCCTTTTGAAAACCCTCTCGAAAGCCCTCCTGATACCACTTTTCATGGTTGCGCGCTTCAACTTTGCGCACCAAACCCTGATAAAACGTTGATTCTTCAAGTACTGGACAAATCATGACTAATCGTGAATAACGGTCTTAATCCTCTTGGGTGTTTTCTATTTCAAGGGTTAACTCCGCCATGGTCACTCCCGTGAGCTTCAACAACGGTTCCACCGGCACGCCTAAACCCTGAAGCAATGGCACGATTTGTCGCAACACTATAATGCGTTCCTCCTTACGTCCCTTTTTCAGACCCTCCTTGCGACCCTTCCGAAGACCCCTCTGAAGACCCTCCTTGCGACCTTTCCGAAGACCCCTCTGAAGACCCTCTTGAAGACCCTCCTTGCGGCCTTCCTCACGACCCCGCTCAAGGGTACGTTCCTCCGCCTCTCGTACCAAACTCTGATAAAACGTCGATTCTTGCATTGCTTGGCTCCTCATGATCTGCTCAATGACCTCTGTCTCTAATTTTAAACCCGCAAACACCGCAGTGACAGTTTCCAAGTTTCCTCGCATTGCCGCATCCTCAGCCACCGCCTCAATCCGCACCTTAATCTGCCTCAGCAATGCAGCTGCATCTTTCGCTGCTGCACGAGAGAGGATGGCAAAAGGTAACAGACCCGGCACATCCCAAAACACGTCTTTGGGTTGCTCCCACAGGCGTATCACTTTAAAGCGATGGGTCATGCCCTGGGACTTAAATTGAGTTTCTTTGACCAAGGGCAATCGACTCGATCGCAGATAAATCACCATTTGATGAACCCGTTTCTCGGGGAACTGCTTGTGAATGCGGAGATAATAATCTGCCATTCGAAGTGGGATTTTAGCGTCAGGCTTAGTTTGAAACTCAACGTGTAGAATCATATCTTCGCCTTGCAGCAGGAGAGAATCTGCACGCATCGGTTCACTGATCAACTCGGTGGGTTTGAGTTGCGTTAAGGCAACAGATTTACCAATGAGCCAATTGGTGAAGTCGGTGGGATAGGTTTCAATGAGATATTTGCAAGAGCTATCGTACACACAAGATTAGTTTATTTGTACGAGTCGATAATATCACACACTCATCTCCTCACGGTTGAGAGCGACAAGAGCATATGGCTAACTGACCTCAATCCCACCAATAAGACACAATTACCGCCGGGCAATTACGCCGCCACTCCGACTCCCCTTGGCCCCACAAGGCTCGCTTGAGACGCATCGCAACATAATCTCGAAATTCCCAATCCGGCTCCTCTTCCCGGACGCCACGGTCATCGTAAACCCCCACTTCATCCGCCCGCCATTTTTTCCCCAAGTCCATCAGTTGCGCCACAATGATGTCTTGATTTTCCGCCAGAATGTAGAGCGTATCGGCAGGGTAGGGAATAAAGTGCATAATGCTCTCCTCTGGCATGGGGCGATAGTTGGCCAGTGCCAAGAGCGTGTCGAGTAGACCGTTAAAACTCAGCCCATTGGGGTCCGGGGCATAGATGGGCTTGGTGAAGATAAAACTTGCCCAGATCTCGGGATGGTCAACCAAGTCGGTGATCACTTCCTGACCATTAAATTCGTTGAAGCGCCGCTGCCAGACCAAGGCAGCGAAGATTTCTTGGCAAGAATAGGTGGTTGCAAGCTGCTGAATGGTGTCGAGGTTAAGCATGGTCAAGGGGGTTCTATATGTTATTGATGCACGTCTTTGGCGTATCTTTAAGGATCTAATGTTCTAAAAATACTGTCTTAGTCTTTATTTTAGAATAAAACTCTTGTATTTAATTCATGTGAACTTATGAATTTCTCAATGTATTTTGCATAATTTCGGCGATCGCCGCCAGATAACTAAATAGAGTATGGACAGCATCATACCGTTTAAGTTTTGCATTGACTTCGCCATAAGTTTCTACTCCCAAAGAATCATGCAGTGGGTGCATCCCAGTTACGCAAGCCCTCACCCTAAATCCCTCTCCCAAGCTGGGAGAGGGACTTTGAATCCGGCTCCCCTTCTCCCAGCTTGGGAGAAGGGGCTGGGGGATGAGGGCTACGCAGTCTGGATGTGCAAAAGTGGGATGCACCCCATGCAGTTGTGCAGTTGAACGGTTAATTGAACTCACGCTTGTGTAGATCAAGAAGGAGAAGAGTTGTGCATACTGATGGTATGCAAGTCGATTAAATTCTAGAATTGCTGTACACCACTGAACTCAAATCACCTGTATTACAAGTCGTTTCAGAGGTTAAACCAAGCCATGAATAAGTTTCTCTCGCTTTCAGCGACCACTGCTGTCTTAGCAGTATTGATGTTTTTTGATAATGAACCGAGCCGTTTTGCTGACTCTGTTCAAGAGGCATCAACATCTATGGAGCAAATTGTTTTCCACAATCCCTTTCGGAAATTTGAGCCACGAGCTGTTCCATCCCAAAGGATTTTAAAATCCGAGAAACAAACTGTCCTACCTCAATTCTTCCTCCAATCTACTGTTTTCTCTCAGAATGAATCAGCGTCTGAAGTTTCGATTGCGATCGCCGACGCTGAACAATTAATTGATGATTGGCAAGCCTATAAGAAAACTCTCTTTGGCCCAGCCTACGATGACTCCCGAGTCCTGGATTTTCTGGACAAAGATGGCTCGGCTTACGAGAAGAACATTTTAGGAACCTCCGGAAAGTCAAGTAGCTTAGACTGGCTCAAAGAAAATAATTTTTACTATGTCTATGGTCAACAATCTTTTCGCACCATCAAAATAACGCAAACTGGCTCATATATGACGGTCTATGCAGCGATCAAGGAGCAACGTATTGTCTATGAGAATGGACAGCCAAAACCCAAAGATCAGCATTCTAATCCAGGTTTAAGTGAATATCGAGTCAATTATATTCTCAAGTGTGAAGAGGGTGCTTGGCGAATTTCGAGTTATAAGGTTGTGTAGATAATGGGGCGATCGCCTTTGGCAAGGTACTTTAGCGTGATCGAGAATTTTCTAGAAACAGTAGGGGAGGGTTTCATATTAAATCTGCATCGTAAACCCCAGAAAGCTAGTAGCCGGGAGGGTTTTAAACCCTCCCCTACCCAATTTCCCTATTTGGCCACGTCATGCTATACAGTACAAAATATCGCGCTACAATAGAGTCACTCAACCGTCTGTTCGCGCCATGCTGACCACCCCACACCCCCTCACCATCACTTGGGAAAAGCTCCCGGATGATTACGTCTTACCCGATGATCCTGTGGACAATCGCACCCAACCAGCCCTGGCCGAAGCCCTCAGTAACGCCCTGCGCAGCAACCAATATACGGGCGATCGCAGTTTTACCGCGACTAACTACGCCCTCTGCGCCACCGTCAATGACAAAACTGTGGTCAAAGCCCCGGACTGGTTCTATGTGCCCCAATTTAGCGCTGCGCCCGATGAAATTGAGCGGAGTTATACCCCCCAGCTCCAGGGCGAGTTTCCCGTGATCGTCATGGAATTCTTGTCCGAGACGAAGGGTGACGAATATTCCAGCAAACCCACCCATCCCCCCGGCAAGTGGTTCTTCTATGAGCAGGTGCTTAAAGTGCCGCTGTACGTGATCTTTGAGCCCCACCAAAATGAGCTAGAACTCTATCGATTGGATGCGGCGGGGCAATACAAGATTGTTACTTCCAATGAGCAGGAACGCTACTGGTTGCCGGAGTTGAATCTCTTTCTCGGCTCTTGGTCGGGTCGCGCTTTTGAGCGTGATGGTCATTGGCTGCGCTGGTGGGATGGAGACGGGAACCTGTTGCTCTGGAGCCATGAACAGGTTGAACAGGAGCGAGAACGGGCTGAGCAGGAGCGAGAACGGGCTGAGCAGGAGCGAGAACGGGCTGAGCAAGAGCGAGAACGCGCCCAGAAGCTCTTGGCACAACTTCGGGCGGCAGACATTGAACCCGTCGAGGACTGATCCCAACAATCGCGACCTTCAGCACCAAAACCCCAGATAATAGGGAACGTTGTCTGCTCCCTCTTCTCAATCGGCGATCGTGACCGCATCTTCCTCCGCTTCAACCTCTCCCTTTCCCACCCTTGGCCAGCCCTGGCATATTCGCACCCCCGAGCAAGCGCTCCAACAACTCGGGAGTGATCCTGAACAGGGACTCAATACCGCTACGGTACAAACTCGCCAGCAGCGCTATGGACGCAACGAGATTCAAGAAACCGCTGGACGGAGTCAGTGGGAGATTCTAGTCGATCAATTCAGTGACATCATGTTGCTGATGCTGATTGCGGTGGCGATCGTCTCCGGGGTGCTAGACTTCTTAGCCCTGCGCAATGGTGAGCTGGAGGGGGGTATTCCCTTTAAGGATACGATCGCCATCCTCTCGATTGTGATTCTCAACGGTGCCTTGGGCTACATCCAAGAAGTCCGGGCCGAAAAAGCCCTAGCCGCCCTCAAACAACTCTCCTCGCCCCAGGTGCGGGTGCGGCGGGAGGGGCAGATCCAGTTGGTGGAAGCCAATACGCTGGTTCCGGGCGATATTGTCTTTATTGAAGCAGGCAGCCAATTGGCGGCCGATGGTCGGCTGATCGAGGCGGTGAACCTGCAAGTGCGTGAGGCGGCGCTTACGGGAGAGGCGATCGCCGTGCTCAAAAATACCAAAGCCCTGGCGCAGGAAGAGACGGCTTTGGGCGATCGCCGCAACCTGGTCTTCACCGGCACAGAGGTGGTGCAGGGGCGGGGCACGTTGGTGGTCACGGCGACAGGCATGGACACCGAGCTGGGCAAGATTGCCGAGCTACTCCAGGGCGTGGAGAATGAACCCACACCGCTCCAGCAGCGGATGACCCAACTGGGCAAGGTGTTGGTAGCGGGCTCCATGGTCTTGGTGGCCCTGGTGATTCTGGTGGGCGTGATCCAAATCGGTAGCTTCGCTCGCCTGCGTGAACTGGTGGAAGTCTCCTTAAGTATGGCCGTTGCGGTGGTTCCCGAAGGTCTGCCCGCCGTGATTACTGTGACCCTGGCGATCGGCACGCAGCGGATGGTCAAACGCCATGCCCTAATTCGGAAGCTGCCCGCAGTGGAAACCTTGGGAAGTGTCAATACCATCTGCTCCGATAAAACCGGAACCCTGACCCAAAACAAGATGGTGGTGCAAGCGATTCAAAGTCTCAGCAGTCAGTTGCGCGTTACGGGTCAGGGCTATGAACCCGACGGGAAATTCTGGGATGCCGATGCTAACGCCGTGCTAACACGCGATCGCCCCGAAATTCAGGCCCTGCTGATGGGGGTCGCCCTTTGCAACGATGCCCTTTTGCAGTATGACGACAGCCAACAGGACTGGCATATTTTGGGTGACCCAACCGAGGGGGCCCTGCTAACGGTAGCCGCTAAGGCCGGGCTCGACCCGGAGCCCCTGCGTCAGGAATATCAGCGGCTTGCTGAGATCCCCTTTTCTTCAGAGCGCAAGCGGATGAGCGTGATTACCCAGGGCGCTGGGGATACCGACCCATTGCTCTTTTGCAAGGGTTCACCCGAGTTGCTCTTAACCGCCTGTACCAAGTACCAATTCGAGGATGTGCCCCACCGCCTGACGGCTGAGCAGCGGGGGGCGATCGCCACCCAGAACGATCAGATGGCTCAGCAGGGTCTGCGGGTCTTGGGCGTCGCCTACAAGCCAGTCAATCCCCGGCAGCTCCAACCCGAAGCAGCGCCAGATCTCGAAACCCTAGAAACCGATCTCATCTGGCTCGGTCTGGTGGGCATGATGGATGCGCCCCGCCCCGAAGTCGCCGATGCGGTGCAGGAATGCCGAGAAGCCGGGATTCGCGTGGTGATGATCACCGGAGATCACCAACTCACAGCGAATGCGATCGCCAAACAACTGGGTATTGCCGATGCCGAGAGCCGTAGCCTTACTGGGGCCGAACTCAGTCAGCTCTCCCAGGCGGAACTCGAACAAGCGGTGGAGCAGGTCAGTGTCTACGCCCGCGTTGCACCAGAACATAAACTGCGGATTGTTCAAGCCCTGCAAACGCAGGGTAAGTTTGTCGCCATGACGGGGGATGGCGTCAACGATGCCCCCGCCCTCAAGCAAGCCGATATCGGTATTGCTATGGGCATCACCGGCACAGATGTGAGCAAGGAGGCCAGCGATATGGTGCTCCTGGATGACAACTTTGCCACGATCGTCGCCGCCACCGAAGAGGGTCGTGTGGTCTATACCAACATCCGGCGCTTTATCAAATACATCCTGGGCAGCAATGTGGGCGAGGTGATTACGATCGCCGCCGCGCCGCTCTTGGGTCTGGCTGATGTGCCGCTGACGCCCCTACAGATCCTCTGGATGAACCTGGTCACTGACGGTTTGCCCGCTCTTGCCCTCGCGGTTGAGCCGCCCTCCCCTAACATCATGAATCGTCCACCGATGAGCACCAAGGAGAGCATCTTTGCCCGCGGCCTGGGGTCTTATATTATCCGCATTGGCATTATCTTTGCGATCATGACGATCGCCCTGATGGTCTGGGCCTACAACCCCGAGGGTGAGCACCATGCCCATTGGCGCACCATGGTCTTTACCACCCTCTGTCTGGCGCAGATGGGCCATGCGATCGCCGCCCGCTCCTTTAGTCGTCTGACCATCGAGGTCAATCCCTTTAGCAATCCCTCTCTCCTCGCCGCCGTGGTGGGTACAACCCTCTTGCAACTAGCGCTGATCTACATTGCTCCCCTACGGAATTTCTTTGGCACCACCGTGCTAACGCCCACAGAACTCTGGATCTGTATCGGCTTTAGCTCCTTGATGTTTGTCTGGGTGGAGTTGGAGAAGTTGTTTGTGCGGTTATTGGGACGGAGTCGAGAGGGTTAAGGGGCGCGATCGCTACACTGAACCTAAATAAGCGTGCTACACCCTCTTTGTATTACCCAAGCCGATCATGAACCTCGCCATTGAGATCCCTGAAGAGATTGCCCAACAACTCATACCAACGAGTCATGACGGGTTATCACCCCCAACGATGAAAACCCCCTTACCAAGGGGGTCGGCGTAGCCGGGGGGATCTCGCTAGCTTCATTTACTTGGTGCAAGAGTATTAACATTGTCTATTTTCAAAGTAAA